>NZ_JARESU010000430.1:0-1379 GCF_046027075.1 Paraburkholderia sp. RL18-085-BIA-A
TTTTCTTTGCCGCGCTGCCCGGTGAGACATCTTTGTCTCATCTCGGGGAGCGCGGCGCTGTCTCACGCGCGCAGAGGCCCGAGGATTTCTTCGTTGTGTTCGCCGAGCACCGGCGGGGGAACAATCGCAAGCGAGCGTTCGCCGTTGTAGCTCACCGGACTGCGCACGGTCCTGTATTCGCCCATAGTGGCGTGGCGTGCGGACACCAGCAGTTCCAGATGCTTCGCCTGCGGGTCTTCCAGCGCCTCGCTGGCGTCGTACATCGGCGCATGCGGCACGTCCTGCGCGAGCAGCAGGCGACACCATTCGTCGCGGTCGCGTTCGACGAACACTCCGGTGAGGACCTCGATCATGGCTTCCTGGTTGTCGATGCGCCCCTCCCGCGTCGAAAAGCGCGGGTCGTCGAGCAAGCCGGGTCTACCGATCACCATGGCGAGCCCCTGCCAGAATTTTTCCGGCGACGACATGTGCAGCGCGAGCCACTTGCCATCCCGGCATTTCATCACGTACGACTGCGAGACCATCGGCCGGCTGTAGGGTCCCATCACCTCGTTGGCCGAATAGTAGTGCGTGAACGCATCCATGTTGAAGTGGGTCATGGCCTCGAGCATCGACACTTCCACGCTCAGGCCCGTTCCGGTGCGTGCGCGCTCCTGCAGCGCCCCGAGAATGCCGTAGGCGGCGTAGAAACCCGTGATCGAATCAGCGATCGCCGGTCCAACCACACGCGGGTTCTCCGGATTGACCAGCAGTCCGAGGAATCCACTGGCAGCCTGCGCGACCGTATCGTACGCCGGGCGACCCATGGAAGGCCCCGACTGGCCGAAGCCGCTGATCGAACAGTAGATCAGGCGAGGATTGATCGCACGAAGACGCGCTTCGTCCACATTCAGGCGCGCCGCCGCGCCAGGTCGAAAGTTCTGGATGTATACATCCGCCGTACGGATGAGTTCATCGAAAGCGGCGAGATCGCCGGCATCTTTCGTGTTGAGTGTGACGCTGCGCTTGTTGCGGTTGTACGTCTGGAAGTGCGGGCTGTACAGGCCGCCGCGAAATGCCCGGAAGGGGTCACCCGCGCCGGGCTGCTCGACCTTGACGACGTCGGCGCCGAGGTCGCCAAGCAGCATCCCCGTGGCCGGTCCGGTAATGAAGGTGCCCTGCTCAATAACGCGAATGTTCTGCAATACCTTGATCACTTCGATTGCTCCATATGCGGCAGCGCCGCGTTGTGTTCCGGGAGTGCCTGTTCACGCGACGTACTTGATCGCGCTTTCACCGGCATGCGCCAGTGCGAAGCCAATCGGCTCCACGCTCTCTTCCAGCAGGTGGGCGACGAGGCTCACGCTGCGCGCGACGAGCGGCACGCCTTTCAAGGCCTT
>NZ_JARESU010000431.1:0-1365 GCF_046027075.1 Paraburkholderia sp. RL18-085-BIA-A
ACACTGGACGAGTTCGACTTGAGCGACGTGCGTAGTCAGGTCGCAAGTGCGTCCGCCGCGGTGGCGGACGCGAAGGTTGCAGCCGATGCGGCCAATGCAGCACTGCAGCGCGGCACCGAGCTCGTCACCGCAGGCGGTATCGCGCAGAGCGAACTCGACCGCCGCCGTGCTGCCGCGGTCAATGCGCAAGCCATGCTGAAGTCGCGCCAGGCGGACCTGCAGAAGTGGCAGGGCATGCAGCAACGCCTGATGCCGATCGATGCCCCGGCGAGCCGAAGCAATGGAACGGCCACGCTAGCCCGACTGAGTCCGGGCGATTCACTGGGTGCGCTCGTCGCACCGTTCGATGGTGTGATCAGCAGCGTGGGCGCGGGCGCCGGCAATATCGTCGACATGTCGGCGCCGATTGTGACGCTGGCCGATCTCTCGACGATGTGGGTGCAGGCCAACGTCCCTGAACACGATGCCGCAGAAGTGCGCCCCGGTCAGACGGTGCTTGTCCACCTCGATGGGTATGGCAATCGACAGTTCACCGGCCACGTCATCGATGTCGCCGATCAGGTCGACACCAACACCGGCACAGTAGCGGTCCGCTGCGAACTGCCCAACGGCGACGGCGCACTCCGCGCCAATATGTTCGGCACGGTCGAGATCCAGGCGCCGCTCGGTCGGGACACGACGCTTGTGCCCGACGCGGCGCTCCAGGATGTGAATGGACAGCAAGCCGTATTCATCCCTTCCGGCAACGGCCGTTTCGCGTGGCGCGCCGTTCGTACCGGCTATGCCGCCGACGGCATGACGCAGATTCTCACTGGCCTGTCGGCCGGCACGTCCGTCGTCGCCGTCGGCAGCTACTGGCTGAAGGCTGCGCTCATGAAGAGCACCATTCCCGACGAAGGCTGATCCGCGAGCGCACGCCATGATTACCAAACTTGTCGAGGCGGCACTGAAAAATCGCGCCGCCGTTTTGATTCTCGTCGCCGTACTGATCGTCGCCGGGCTCTATAGCATGCAACGGTTGCCCTTCGATGCGGAGCCGGACATCTCGCCGCAGCAGGTGCTGGTGACGACTCAGGCGCCCGGCCTCGCGCCAGTCGATGTCGAGCGCTCGATCACCGCACCTGTCGAGCTCGCGCTGCAAGGTCTGCCAGACATGCAGAGCCTGCGCTCGATCTCGCGTTACGGTCTCTCCGTGATTTATGTGCGATTCGCCGACGCTACGAACCTGTACCTCGACCGCAATCTGATCAGTGAGCGGTTGCAGACCATACAGCTTCCGCCCGGCACGACCGCACCGCAGATGGGGCCGCTGTCGGATGGCCTTAGCGAGATCTACCAGTTTCAGGTGCGTGGCCACGGGCAGTC
>NZ_JARESU010000432.1:0-1353 GCF_046027075.1 Paraburkholderia sp. RL18-085-BIA-A
CTTAGGTTCAAGGGGTCGTTGCAACACCTGATGTTTATGATGCGAGTAGTAGATCTCTCAGTGCTTCTGCTGGTGCTTTCCATCCAAGGCTTTTACGCGGTCTGCAATTCAGCGCGCTTGCGACGGCATCGAGTTCACGCTCCGAGTACCGGCTCATGTCGGTGCCTTTTGGAAAGTATTGACGTAACAGACCGTTCGTATTCTCATTGGTCCCTCGTTGCCACGGGCTTTGAGGATCGCAGAAATAGATTTCAAGACCCGTATCGATTCGAAGCTGCACATGCTGGGCCATCTCTGCACCTTGATCCCATGTGAGTGATCGTCTCAACTGCTCAGGTAATAAGACGATCTTCGCAGCTATGGCATTGCGGACAGCCTCCGCTCCATGACCCGCCAGCGGTGGCCCGTTCTTGACGCGGACGCCGGTGCCATGGCCCTCCATAGGTGGAAGATGGAGCAACATTGTAAAGCGGGTGGTGCGCTCGACCAGCGTACCTACTGCGGATCGGTTAAGACCGATGATCAGGTCCCCTTCCCAGTGACCCGGAACAACACGATCATCAGCCTCAGCCGGGCGTTCACTGATCATGACCTCCGGAGTGATGAAATGCTTTCCACGCTGTTGCGTCCTGGCTCGAGGCACACGAAGTGCACGGCCTGTCCGCAGAGAGGCAGTAAGCTCTCGTCGCAGAGCGCCACGACCCTGAATGTATAGCGCCTGATAGATGGCTTCGTGAGAGATTCTCATGGATTGGTCTTCGGGATAGTCGACCTGCAATCGCCGACTGATCTGTTCGGGACTCCAGCAGGTGCCCCAACGCCGGTCCGCCCGGCGGCCTTGCCGTCGTCCTTTCCATGGTACGTCAGGTCCGGCAATCGGCCTGCCTTCTGAGTCGGTGACTGCTCCCGCCAATCGACTCTGCACATATTTCTTTAATCTCTCGTTCTCTGCCAGCCTGGAAGCTTTCGGACGTTCCGCTGCATGCTCAGCTTTCCACTGAGCAACCGTCGCCCTGTATATCAAAGTGCCGCCGCGGGTCGCAGCGTTACGGCGCAACTCGCGCGAGATGGTCGAAGGTGAGCGCTGCAGTCTTCGCGCGATCTCACGAACCCCGCAATCCTGTGCCCGCAGCAGCGCGATTTCTTCGCGTTCAGAAAAAGACAGATAAGGCCCAGCGCCCGGCGCCAGTTCGATCGGCGGCATTCCACCCGCCTCACGAAACCATCTTGGTCCCAAAGGTTGTGACACGCCACATGCCAGTGCGGCAGCCTCGGTCTCCATGCCCTGCGCGATACAGTTCCAGAACGCCCGCTTTGTCTCTAGCTGATTGACACCTGGCCTGCCAGGCGATC
>NZ_JARESU010000433.1:0-1351 GCF_046027075.1 Paraburkholderia sp. RL18-085-BIA-A
CGGGCTTGTGACGCGCGCTGAAAGGGTGCCGGTCACTTTGGCCCAGGTTTCCGGCTCAAGTTTGAGACGGAAACGGCGGTCGGCGGGGATCGCCTTGTACGTATTCGTATAGGACGCATCGCGCGCGCCGCTGTGCGTGACCTCGACAATCACCTGGCCCTTCGGCGCATCGGGTAATGCCGTGTCCATCTCCAGCACGCGCGCGCACTGCAACGCCAGCACATTGCTCTTGCCCTCGTAGACAACCTGCCAGGCAATGGCCGCTTCATGGCGTAGCTGCGCTTCCCATTTCGCGCCCGCCTGGTCAAGATGGTGGGTGCCATAAATATAGGGCTGGCCGTAGGTCGTGGAATCGCCGGGCGCAACGTTGGACGTATCGCGAAAACGCTCCCAGGCTTGCTCAGGGTTGTAGTCTGCGACCGTGAACGATTGCGGCACGGTCACGGTATGGGTCTTGATCGCCGTCACCGCCTCGACGCCGCCAGCCTCCAGGCCCGCCGCCTCGCGGTACGGCGCCACCCGTTGCGGATCGTAGAGATAGTGGTCGATGTCGTCTGCAAACACCACCTGGTCGCCGTATTCCGTCTCCACAATGAAGCAGTAGATTCCGGCCTTTTCCGCCAGCATGTGGAGATAGGCCAGATCGCTCATCTGGTGCTGCATGCGGAACAGGTGCTTGCGGTATTGCCCGCGCAGCCGGAACGACATCTGTTCCGGCCGGAAACCATGACTGCGCAGGATCGCCGCGAGAATGTCCGGCGTGCTCGCGTGCTGGAAGATTTTCCTGCGCGTCACTGCCTCCAGCCGCGCGAAGTGCGATTTGAGTACGACCTCGTACCTTACATAGTCCCTTGTGGTCTGGATCGTGGAGAAGCGCGTGATGAAGCCTGAGAATTTCCGGGGCGGCCCATCGTCGGGCACGATGGAAAACGCCGCGTCGAGATTCAGGTAATCGGCGCGCGCAAGCTGCTGCGGGTGGGTCAACTCGATGCACACCTCGCTCGGTGCGCCCATCTTTTCGGTTGCCTTGAACGACACGACCGAGAGCGCCGCCGCGCTGTCCGTGCCGGGCACGTCGAGAAAATATGCCTGGCGTCCCATGACGCCCTGGCGTAATGGATCAGACTCTGCCACCCCCTGCTCCCTGAAAAAGACCAGCGACGCAGCGTTAGCTGCCAAACCCGTTACCTCAACATCTAGAACCCGGCAGGTCAACGGAATCAATCTGGGATAGGCGTGCCCTGACAATTCTTGAAGAAAATCCGGCACGTCTGATTCATGGCGCATCAGGACGATGCCTGTTGGCGCCTCCCGGCAGGTGACCTGTTCTTGCCCGACGTCTTTCGGCAAG
>NZ_JARESU010000434.1:0-1346 GCF_046027075.1 Paraburkholderia sp. RL18-085-BIA-A
ACAGGCGACTTCGTGTCGCACGATCATCGTATAGGCGAGCGTCTTGAACGCGTAGTGCACGTGACTGATGCGTTCGAAGCGCAGTAATAGACGGCGAAACTTATCCTCCCAGGCAAAGACGCGTTCAATGGTCCTGAAGCGCTCCTCGAAGATGTCCGGATCAAAGCGCTGCTTGCGGCCCCGCTTCGGGGTTTTACGCCCGCGCGGATTTTCCGGAATGTTGGACACCATGCCCCGGTTGAAAATGGCCTTGCGGTTGGCCCGGCAGTCGTAGACGCCGTCCAGACTGACGCTCAAGCCCTGTAAGTCCATGCCGATGGCGTGGGCCACTGGGTGAGTCTGGGCGCAAGGCGTCGCGCAACAACGGCGATTCGTTGCGGTTGCCCGGCGCACATATGAATGGCGCGATGATGTTGCAGTCCCGGTCACAGAAGGCCACGACCTTGTCGCCCTTGAGATGCTTGTGACCGCTGTAGCCGAGATTGTCGCCGCCTTTTTCGCCGCCGTCGTTGTGCCATCGCCATGAATGACCTTGAGATCGAGCAGCTGGTCATCATGAAGCCTGCTCACCAAGCCAGCAAAGATGGCATCCATGCAACCGTCGGCCTGCCAGCGCCACATCAGCCGGTAGATACGCGTGTAGTGGATTTCGGCGCGACCCTTGGCATTCCTTTCGATCGGTAGCATCTTCCATTGACAGCCCATGTACAGCACTCGCAGGATGTAGTTGAAGATCTTGTGCAAGGGCAGCGTGGGAGGAGGTCCTCGACGCCCCCCTCAGATGCGGCAAGACAAACTGCTCGAACTGCTCCAGGCTCAATTCCGTTGGAATCACTTGCCAGCATGGGTTTCCGGTCATTCGCTGCGCCCAGAAATCTGGACTCTAACCGATCTGCCTTCACCGATCAAAAATCCCGGCCTGGCGCGCCTCGCAGACAAATTCGATGGCCTCGAAAAACTGGCAACCAGTTGATCTGAACAACCTCGTTGAACAGGACCATCGTGCCATCAAACGCATCATCAAACCCATGATGGGCTTCAAGGACTTTCGTTGCGCCCGCATCATCCTGTCGGGCATCGAGGTGATACATATGATCAGGAAGGGACAGATGAAAACGACGAAGGGAACCTCTCCGTCGGCGGCCAAGCAGTTTTACTCCTTGGTCATGTAAG
Organism: Paraburkholderia sp. RL18-085-BIA-A; assembly: GCF_046027075.1. Lineage (NCBI taxonomy): Bacteria > Pseudomonadati > Pseudomonadota > Betaproteobacteria > Burkholderiales > Burkholderiaceae > Paraburkholderia > Paraburkholderia sp. RL18-085-BIA-A. Next base: position 1,174 of record NZ_JARESU010000434.1, read on the forward strand.
GCTTCCTAACAAGATCTACTTGTTTTGCCGCTTTTTTCTTATTGCGACACGACCCTCAAACTGGCCCGACAACTGCCGGACGCGGCCGGCGGTTGTCGATTCTGTATAGATAGTCCTGGAGTGCGTGAGATCGGAGACAGAGGGGATGAGCTTCGCCAGCTTCCTACCGGATA
>NZ_JARESU010000435.1:0-1342 GCF_046027075.1 Paraburkholderia sp. RL18-085-BIA-A
ACTGTGCGTGCCGCTGGTGACGCCGGTTGTTCGTCGCCGGCCGGCTACCGCCCTGCTGGCGAGCCTGGCGTTGTGGCTGTGCGCACCCCCGCTTGCGCATCTGCTGCCGAGCGCCGACCCTATCGGCTGGTCATTCGATCCGTTCGCGTGGCAATTGATGTTTATGCTTGGCATGCTGTGCCGGCTGCATCCGGTGTCCGCCGTGTTCCAGACTTCGCGCGCCGGACTACGGCTGACCTGGATTGCGCTCGCCGTTGCGCTGGCTTTCGCCGCTTACAAGTTGATGATTGAGAGCCAGCCGGAACTCGGCTATCTGAAACAGCACCTGAGTTCCCTGAGAGTCATCAACTTCGTCGCGATCGCCTGGCTGGTCGCGCAGATGAGCCGGCTCGGGTGGATCGACCGGCTGGCCGCAGCGCTACCGCCAGTGGTTACGGTCGGTCGCCAGGGACTGACCTGTTTTGTCTGGGGAACGCTCATTTCGATCGTTGCCGACACCGCGCTGCGGGTCGCGGCGCCCGCCTTTCATACACGCACGCAAGCGGTTGCTGCGGCGCTGTCGGCCGACTTGCTGACGATCGCGGCGGTGCTCGGCGTCGCCATCGCTGCGGCCAAGCTCAAATCCAATCGGCCGACAGCGCGGCGGCAAGACAGAAATGGACAATACGGATGCCGAGCCGCCGCAGAAACGCAGATACCTAGCAGCGCGAGGAGCAGCAGATGAGCCCCACGCATCGGACCTTCGACTGCGACCAGCCCGGTCACGGGCAGCAGAGCGGCCGGGAAGATGATCCAGTCAAGGCGCTTCACGTCGGCGCCTCGCACGGATTGCCCGACGCAGATGAGTGGCGCTCACGCTTGGTGGGCACGCAGGAAACGGAAGAATTCGACGCCTTCGCGCAGGCGCCGTTTCATCATGTCCCAGCTCGTCAACATCTCGCGCAGGATCTCCCAGATCTTCGACGGGCGGAAATAGAAACACTTGTAGAAGTTTTCGAGCTGATGGGAAATCTCGTCGCGTGACAGATGCGGATAGCCGATCGCCGCGAGCTGCACGCCTTCTCTGCTCACGAGGTTGATCACCTTGTTCTCTTCGAGCCAGCCGTTTTCGACCGCCTGGTTGTAGACGACTGGTTGCGAGTTTTGACGCTGATTTCGTAGAGGGCGATCGAACAAGCCTGAGGCGCAAATCGATGTCGGGTACGGCACGCTGAAGATGCGAAGATATGTTTCGTTATGCGAATATGAAGGTATCGACAGGTCGAGCACGATCGCAACGCTGAGCCGGGCGCCGACGGTGCTACGCTAAGCCAGAAATTGAGATCAGTTTTGGCAGTAGTGC
>NZ_JARESU010000436.1:0-1311 GCF_046027075.1 Paraburkholderia sp. RL18-085-BIA-A
GAGCGAATAGGCCACATACCATCGCACGCACAGCAGCATCACATCCAGCGGATAATGGAGCCGCTTCAAAACCTTGGCAATGCCTGCAGCAAGGGCCGTTCGTGGTCTCGCGATCTTCTTCATCGTGCGCCGAAGCAAAGTTAGTGCAGCCCAAACTTTACCGCGACATCGTTATTGCGACAGAACCGCTTGTACTCGGGTACCTTGAAGTCGCCGACGGGTCGGCAAGCGACACCGCAAAGCCTCAGCAGCCCGATCATCAGCTCCATGTACTTGCCGCAGGTTCCCTCGCCGAGCCGCAACGTCTCGACGGGGCTCGCACATCTGCTGCCGTAGCGGTACCCGAGCCGGCTATAGACATATTCGCGCACGGCTTTGGCAATCCTGATCACATTGCCGCGCTCTTGCGTGGGAATGCATGCAAGCAGGCGCTCCGCAATATCCTTCAATTCCTGCCTGCCTATGTCATAGCGTGCCTCTTCTTTCAGAAAACGCCGCCTGATATCGACAGGATAGTCGTTGGTACTCGCGCCGTTCAGCTTGTACCGGATACCGTAAACCTCGAGGATAGCGTGGTAGCCAAAAACTCGACACTCCTTGTCCAGCCTTATCCCGGTCAGGTCAAACTCGACAATCGCGTTACCGTCCTCGTCCTCTGTGACGGCCGCGGGGATATCGCCGATCGTCTCGAGCGATTTGACTTTTTGCCTCGGCGTGTCGACCGGTGTCGACAGTCTGATGCACAGCTTGATGCCTTCCAGCTCGTCGAGAATATCGCCAATAGGCTTGAGCATTTCGGCATAGATGAACTCGATTTCATAGCCTGCCGACAGGCAAAAATTGTTTCCCCCACCGAGATCCGTGAGCTGATAGTCGAGCCGCTCGACGAATCCATCGCGGGCGTCGTTTCTGAGCTTGATGTTGGCGCTCCCGTTTGACGTCAGCTCCGAGCCCGCATCGTCAAACACGTCCCAATTGCACTGGTTGTAATATACATAGACGCTCGGCTCTTTCGCATTGGACGTCCTGACAGCGGCTATGCCCACCGCGCCGTCATGCGGTACCGTAACCGACGCGACATGTGTTCCATCAAGATCAACGATATGCACAGCACGGCTGACGCCGCGAAGTATCAGGAGCCGATCGCCGTGCAGCGTCATGTCGTTGATGCCGTTTCCAATGCGAACCGTCCGTATCAGCTCGTTATTCTCGACAACGAGCAGGCTGCCCGTCACGTCGGCGACGTAGTATCGGCCGTCCTTCCAGCACAACCCGACGATGCTCTGCGCAGCCTCGATCGTAATCGGACCG
>NZ_JARESU010000437.1:0-1288 GCF_046027075.1 Paraburkholderia sp. RL18-085-BIA-A
GTTGGGATACTCAGTCTAAGATCGCTTCTGAACGTCGGACCGATCTGACCCGTGTTGGGATTGGCCGAGCTGCCCTGGCGTTGACCTGTCGATCGGGTTCCGGCGTTCCCCGAGCGTTGCCGGGCTCACCGTCTGTGACCTGATAGGAGCTTTGTACTGCACCATGAGTGTCCTGTCCTGCGAGTGGGGTTGGCGATGCGCCCACTACAACGGACACACGCATGGAACAAAACGAAGTGATTCTGGGTGTTGACACGCATCTGGATACGCATGTCGGGGCTGTGATCAGCGACACAGGCAGGCTTCTTGGAACGCTATCGGTCTCGACCGACAGGGCTGGATATCTCGATCTGCTGACATGGGCGAATTCGTTCGGCCCTTTACGCCGCGCCGGGGTTGAAGGGACCGGCACCTACGGCGCGGGATTGGCCCGCGTGCTCCGCGATCATGAGATCGATGTGTTGGAAGTCAATCGTCCCGATCGCGCGATGCGCCGATCCAGAGGGAAGTCCGACCCCACTGACGCTGAAAACGCCGCGCGTGCGGTCCTCTCCGGAAGCGCTACGGCTATTCCAAAGGAGCAGTCCGGTGCCGCCGAGGCAATGCGCGCCGTCTCCGTTGCCAGGCGCAGTGCCGTCAAGGCAAAGACGCAGGCCATCAACCAGTTACGGGCTTTGCTCGTGAGCGCGCCGCAGGAAATCCGCGATCGTCTGCTGAAAGCGAAGGCGGCAGAATGCGTTGGGGGTTGCGTCCGTCTTCGCTCGTTGGGTAACACGCCAATGTTGCAAACGCTCACGACTACGCTGCGGTTGCTGGCGAAGCGTTGGCTGACACTGGCAGAAGAGCTCAAAGCACTCGATACTATGCTTGACAGCCTCACCAGCCAGCATGCCAGGCGGGTTCGCGAAAGATTCGGCGTCGGCCCGCAGACCGCTGCGGTACTGGTTGCTGTCGCGGGTGACAATCCCGAACGTCTGAAAAGCGAAGCTGCGCTGGCGGCACTTTGCGGCACAAGTCCGTTGCAGGCGTCGTCCGGCAAGACGGTCCGGCATCGTTTGAACAGGGGCGGTGATCGGTCTGCAAATAACGCCCTGTGGACCATTGCCATGGTTCGGATGCGCAGTGATCCGCGTACCCGTGCGTATGTGGATCGTCGGACAAAGGAAGGCATGTCGAACAAGGAAATCCATCGCTGCCTGAAGCGCTATATCGTCCGGGAACTGTACCCGCTCATCCTGGCCGATCTGGCCGATTCGACGCCTGTCCCTTGACATAGGAGCGTCAACGC
>NZ_JARESU010000438.1:0-1281 GCF_046027075.1 Paraburkholderia sp. RL18-085-BIA-A
CCTCCCTTCCCGTCAGATCCGCCGTGCTAAAGAATTCGGACATCAGAAACCGGAACGTCGTGTCCATCGCATTCGCACGAGGCGGTAAAGACCTGGAGGCACGCAATGAAAACCCGAGTCGCCATTATCGGCGCAGGTCCTTCCGGCCTGCTGCTGGGCCAGCTGCTGACGCAAGCCGGAATCGACAACGTCATCCTCGAACGGCAATCGCCCGAGCACGTTCTGAGGCGTATCCGGGCCGGCGTGCTCGAACAGGGCACGGTCGATCTGCTGCGCGAAGCCGGGGTCGGCGCCCGCATGGATCAGGATGGCGTCGTGCACGAGGGCATCGAGCTCGCCTTCGCAGGCCGGCGCGTACGCATCGACCTGAAGGCCTTGACGGACGGCAAAACCGTCACCGTCTACGGCCAGACGGAAGTCACGCGAGACCTCATGGAAGCGCGCGCGCGGTCGGATGCAACGACCATTTATCACGTAGTAAATGTCCAAATTCACGACATTACCGGCGACTCCCCGTACCTGACCTACGAGAGGAACGGTGAGCGGCGCACGCTGCACTGCGATTACGTGGCGGGCTGCGACGGCTTTCATGGCGTCTCGCGGCAAACGATCCCCGCCAAGGCCCTGAATGTCTACGAGCGCATCTACCCCTTCGGCTGGCTCGGCCTGCTGTCCGATACCCCGCCGGTCCATCACGAACTCATCTACGCGCATCATCCGAACGGCTTTTCGCTGTGCAGCCAACGCTCGCGCACCCGTAGCCGTTACTACCTGCAGGTGCCCTTGACCGAAAAGGCCGAGGACTGGTCCGACGAACGATTCTGGAACGAACTCAAGAACCGCCTGCCCGATCATCTCGGCGATCAGCTCGTCACCGGGCCTTCGCTCGAAAAGAGCATTGCGCCGCTGCGCAGCTTCGTCGCCGAGCCGATGCAGTATGGACGCCTGTTCCTGGTCGGCGATGCCGCGCACATCGTGCCGCCCACGGGAGCCAAAGGCCTCAATCTTGCCGCGAGCGACGTGAGCACGTTGTATCGAATCCTGATCAGGACCTACCGCGAACGCCGCACGGATCTGCTGGCGCGATATTCGAATATCGCCTTGCGTCGGGTCTGGAAGGCTGTCCGCTTTTCGTGGTCGATGACTTCACTGCTGCACGAATTTCCCGACAGCGACGCGTTCAGCCGCAAGATCCAGGAAGTCGAGCGGGACTATCTGACGAGCTCTCAGGCCGGATTGACCACGATTGCGGAAAACTACGTCGGCTTGCCCTACGAAGCC
>NZ_JARESU010000439.1:0-1279 GCF_046027075.1 Paraburkholderia sp. RL18-085-BIA-A
ATGGCAATACGGGCTTTCGCGCCAGCTTTCCCGATTTCCCCACCGCCGACGCGAGTGGCGATTCGTTTAACGAACTGACGCACAATGCCCAGGCGACCGTGGCAGCGATGTATGACCGCAGCGAGCAACTTATCCCCGCCCCTACCTGCAGTACGTCGGAATTGCAGGCGCTCCAAATGGACGATGGGAACGGGATCTGGGTATTTGTCGACATCGATCTGGCACGTGTTACTTCGAAATCCGTTGGCATTCAGGTCCATCTGCTTGAGAGCCTGCTTCAGCTAGTCGATGCAAGGTCAAAAGAGCGCCGCATGACGCGCTCTGCATTCGTCACACTGGCGCTTATTGATGAACTGAAGAAGCACGAGCGCTAACCAACGTCTTGCCGTTCAGTTCAGGAACTTGACGCGCAGGCGCGGGGGCTTCCTGGAAGCGCCGGGATGTGAACGTGCGATTCCTCGAATACGTCGTTGCCCGCCGTAAGTCGGGAACAACCAGTAAGGATGATATGACGCACTCAATGTGGGGCATCGCGGTCGGGCTGGCGCTCATGTTCGGCGCGGCGCTGCGTCGGTATAGGCGCAGCGCTCTGCGAAAGCGGGACATCCGCTGGCTTGATGAACACCACATATTGGACAGACTGCGCAAGCAATTGGAGCTGTCACCCCGGAGATGACGCGCGCGAGGTGGCGCGTCCGGGAAGAAAGGCTGTTACGTGAAGGAGTAGGCAAAATGACCCTGAATTACGCAGGCAGATCGCATGACGAAGCCGTGGCGGCGCGCCACAGGCAGAAACAGAAGGCACAGGAACAGGCCGGCGGCGAGATGGCGATAGAAGGGACAGAGGGCGACGCAACACATAGTTGCGGCGAACTCTCCGAACGGGGCAAGCAGGTCTGGCGAAGTGGAAGCGGGATCAACGGTGGCGGAAGAGAATGATGCGGCCTTTTCAATCTCCGGCAACGCGGATGGACTAATACATTCACACCCGGCGGCGAACCCTCGCCGAGTCTCCCCAATTGGGCAAGCGCCAGGACGTGAATGTCGGCTCAGTGCGCAAGTTCTGAAAAAAGATTCAATCGCAGTGACTGCGGCGGTCCGATGCAACACCAGCTGCATCAATGCGGAGCCAATGCGAGATGGACCGTGCTGAAAAAGCACAATGTGGCCGCTCGACCTCACGTTGCTCCGCGCTCAATCTGGTCGAACAACCTGAGCAGTCGTGTCACCCGCGACGCTCCATCAGGAACCAGGCGCTGATGCATCGACAGCGCCGTAA
>NZ_JARESU010000044.1:0-68161 GCF_046027075.1 Paraburkholderia sp. RL18-085-BIA-A
CGAGAAAGCCCACGCTCTTTTCACGAAACGGTTCTCCCGTTGAGCAGAATTCGACGATCCGGCTAGATGCAAAGGTATCGCTAATGGCCGAGCGAATCAACGTTCTTCCCGGGAATAGGCACTTTTTACACGACCACCGAAGTTCACTCGTTAAAGCTCGAGCGGCAGCTGAGGCCAGTGGACGGCCATCAAGAGACATTTGTCCGATCGGCTACCGAGACACTCCTACGGCGGCTTCGATTTCGACACCGGTCATTTCGGCTGGGCGAAAGCCGCAGTCTTTCTGCTCCGATTATCGAATCGCATCTTTAATGCGCGTCGATGAAGGCGGTGACGTCGGCCAGAACCGGTGAGACCGTATTCTGCGCCGCCGAAAACGACTCGACGATCGTATCGTGGCCGTAACCCGGATATTTTTTCAGTTCGACGGTGTCGCGATGCGCTCGCAGCGTGTCTGCGAAACGATCACTGTTATGCGGATCGACATCGGTATCCGCCGTGCCGGCGGCGAGCAACATCGGTGGCTCGTTTCCCGTGACGAATGCGATGGGCAGCGCCCGCTGGCGCAGTGCCGCTGGAAAGATCTCGTCCATGTGAGGGTCGCTCGTCGGAATTGCGGCGTACGGACCCGCGAGTCCGATCATCCCGGCGAGCGAGGTATTCGACATGCCCTGCGCGGCCAGATAGCGCGGATCGGTCGCGAGCATCGCCGCCATATGCGCGCCGGAGGAATGTCCCATCACGAAAATGCGTCCGGGGTCGCCACCGAGTTCGCGCACGTGATCGCGCGTCCAGCGCACGGCAGCAGCAGGGTCGTCGAGAAAGCCAGGGAAGACGGCCTCCGGATAGACGCGATAGTCCGCCGCGATCGTTACGATGCCTCGCGCGGCGAGCGCTTGCGCGACTCCGCGCGACTCCGAGCGATGACCACTTTGCCAGGCTCCGCCGTAGAAATACACGACGACGGGGTGGTTCGCGCGGGTGCGGGACTCGGGCGCATATACGTCGAGCCGCTGGCGGGGCGCCTTGCCATAGGCGATGCCGCCCGGCTCGTCGTGCTCGCGCGCCCGCGACGCGAATATGCCGGCTGCGCATGCGGCCAGTGACAGTGAAATGAACCTTCGTCTCGCCATTGCACGCATGTTGCTATCGACCCGCGATTGTTATCGAAAAAGACGGCTGTCGCGCGCTTGAGCGACGCAAGTCCGAAAACGAACGCGCCCTCGTTCATTGATATCGCGTCAGGCACGCAAGGCACTTGTGTCGACAAGTGATAGCAAGCCGTCGGCCGACTCGATCAGGACGCGGTCGGCCTGCTTCTTCGTTATTAAACGACATCTGAAGATGGCTGTACGTGCGGAAGATATCGTTCGCAACAGGGAAGTCAGCGTCCGCCTGAGGGCCGGACCGCCCGCAAGGGCAGTCCCACGAGTGACCGATGCGCTCAAGAGCGCGACGTTTGAACCGCAATGCGCGAGAGGCCGTTTCACGCCCTGAGTCAGTCTGTCAAGCATTTCGTGGGGACAGCGGACGTCTGCGTGTCCAACTCAGTCATCCTATCCGGGGCTGTCACAACGAGAAGTTCGAATTGAACAAATGGCTTTTCTGTCTCACCGCAATTGCGCTGGCCGCGTGTTCTTCAACGACCGGCATCGTGCCGATCGGTAGCGGAATGTCTATGCTCGGAGTGCAGGATGGCTGGGCTCATCGCAAAGCAAGGGACTCCTATGGAAGGCAGGACAAGGACGTGGAGGCGGCGAGCAGCCGCGGCCGGGACTATGGCTTAAGTGTATTCGCCGTTCGATAGAGAACGATGATTCAAAGACTGCTTATTTCGATCGCCTTCCCGTTGTCCGTGCGGCCCGATCGCCTGGTCAAGGGAAACTCAACTGCCTTTAAGGAGCTCTTGCAGCCGCGCCGCCTCGCCATTTTTCTGTGACCGCACGAGGTCCTGGTAAACTTCCTCGCGGGTTTTGCCATGGAGTCTGGCGGGAGCGCCAGACATGGAGTTTGCAGAAGCGTCCGGACCTTCCGAGTTGTCCGCGCTGGTCTGCGCCTCTGTCGTCGAATTTGTGCTGGTGGCTTGCGCATTGACGTGCCAGGCGCACGTGTAGAGTAGTCCACCAGCGACGAGTAACACCGTTTTCATGAGAATCTCCTTTAACGAGCGTTGCCGCGACGTCCGGTTGCGACGAGACGAGGCAAACGCCCGAACCGCCTCAAGAACAAAAATAATGCGAACGAAAGTCCGGAAGAGGAGGGCGTACCGAGGTGATCGACAGTTACGAAGAAAGCTCGATTCTCGTTTACCGGCGCTGTCATCTCGATTCTCTGTCGACCCGGACGCCGTCGCCACCCACATAGGTAGGTGGGCGGCTGGAATCGAGTCTGAAAAGATGTAGGCGTTGCTGGTCTGGCAGGCGCATCCAGAACGCTACATTTGTATGTATGGCTTTGGATGGCGGCCTGCTATTCTGTTTGAATTGCACGCTGCCCTATCCGCGGACGGCGAATTTCCTGATCGAGCGTCGTCATGAGATCGTCAGGCCTCAGGGTGCACAGGTTCAGATCGGCGGCTCAGGAATCCGCGTTCCGGATGGACTACGCGCGGCGCTTCTTCGGACAGCGGAGTCTCGCCATCACAATCTTCACCGCGTTGTGGGTCGGGTTTTCCATCCACGACTTCGGGCGGTTAGCCGTACTCGATCCCTCCCATCTGCACCACAAAGAACTCATTCTCCTGAGAATCGCCGGGACGATCGGCATGGCGGTGCCCGTGCTGTTGTGGAGCCCACGCGCACTCGACGAGCGCTGGGCCGTCGGGCTGCTCGGTGTCTGGACGATCAGTTGCTGGTTCGTGGTCCTGAGAATGGTACAGATCTATCCAGGCGACCTGGCCTGGCGGGAAGCTTACCCGATCCTGACGTTTGCCCTTTTCATGATATTCATGGCCTTCCGGCTTCGAGTAATCACGGCGGCGTGGCTGATCGGGCTATGCGTCGTCAGTTACCTTGTCATGCTCTATCTCAAGCCCGGTGGCCAGAGCGTCGATGCGCGCGTGGAGTCGGTGATTGCGCATGCCACGATGGTGCCGATGATGTATATCGTCGGTTTGCTCGTCAGCATTCCGCTGGAACGTGCCGCGAGGCGCGAATTCATGTATCGGCGCACCTTGCGCGCGGCCAAGGCGCGCGTCGAAGCGGCGTCACGCGCAGTCAACGAGCAGAACATACGCATGCAAGACCTCGTCAGGGAGAAAGAGCGGTTCTTTTCATCGGCGTATCACGACATCCAGCAACCTCTCGCGGCAATCAACCTCTTCATTCGAAGCGCCCGGACGAGGATCAGGGACGGATACGCGGTGGATCGTGACCTGGATGTCATTGAGGAGACCGCGTGCGACCTTCTCGATATGTTCAAGGACATTCAGGACTATAGCGAACTGGGTTCATATGTTCCTCGTCTTGTGCCGGTCAATACGCATGACGTATTGACCGAAGTCTTCGAGCAGTATCGGGAGACGGCCCGGCTGCGGGGAATCGACTTCAGAATCGCCGGGCGGCGACGGTACCCGCGGTCCATCGAGACCGACCGATCGCTGTTTAAGCGGGCCGTATCCAATCTCGTATCGAACGCCATCAAGAACACGTCTTCGGGCGGCGTCGTGCTTGGCTGGGTGCAGCTGGATGAACGGCTGCGCATCGATGTGTGGGATACCGGAATCGGCATTGCGCCCGCCCATCGGGAGGCGATTTTCTCCGAGTACTATCAGATCAACAATCCGGGGCGCGACCGTTCGAAAGGGCTGGGACTGGGACTGTCGATCGTGCATCGTGTGGTGCGCATTCTGCCGGGACACGGTATTAGTTTTGCCTCGATCGAAGGGCGCGGATCGCGCTTTTCCCTCTATGCGCCGGTTTCGGCAGCCACGCCTGCTGCCGGGGCGAACGATCAGGATGGCGACGTCTACGCGCCCGATCTCAACGGCATGTTCATGTTCCTGTGCGACGACGAACCGATCGTCCTCGAAGGCCTGCGGCGTCTATTCTCGAGCGCGGGCGCGCTCGTGCACGCCGCCGAATCGATAGATGGATTTGAAACCATCCTCGCCGATGACAGCCGCATTCCCGATCTCATCGTCACCGATATCCGGCTGCGCGGCGCAGTCACCGGCAAGGAGGTTGCTGACAGGATCAGGCGTCACTTCGCGTGGGCAGGCGTTATTCCCGTCGCATTTATCACCGGCGAGCTGCTGTCCGATCGCGTCCTTCACGACTTCCCCGAACCGTTCATGCTGTTGCGCAAGTCTTCGGCGCCAAAAGACTTGCTGACGGAGATCAGCCGGTACGTTGCGGCTCAACGGAAGATGATTCCCGATCTTGCGAAGGATCGGTGACGGAAAGTATCCCGAGCGTAATGCCCTTGTCGGCCAGCATCACGATGAGTTCCGTGCGGCGCCGCAGGTTGAAGTGCGCCAGCAGATGACTAATGTATTTGCGCACTGTGATGTCTTCGAGCCCCATCTTCGAGGCGATGGCTTTGGACGGGAGTCCGCGCAAGAGCCACGCGAGCGTTTCGAACTCTCGCGGCGTGAGTCCGAGGCTCGGAGCGTTCCAAGGTGCATCGCTGCCGCTTGGCTGTCGTTTTCCTGATTCGCGTGCCCGTGCCTCGTCGGTGTCGTTCGCGTGTCTCAGCCCAACGATGCTCGCCGCGGGCAGGAACACACCGCCCGAGAGTACGGCGCCGATCGCGGCATGCAGCGCTTCGGCCGACGATGATTTCGGCACGTAGCCCGTCGCCCGCAGTTCGATACATCGGGCAACAGTCTCCACGCTTTCGTCAGCCGATATCACGACCACGCGCAAGGACGGCCGTGCGACTTTCAACTGGACCAGCGCGTCGCATCCGTGGCCGTCAGGAAGTTCGGGATCCAGGAAAACGATGTCCGGATGTTCGATGGTCGTGAGATCGACTCCGTGTGCCAACGTACTCGCATGAAGCAGTTCGACGTCCGGGAAAAGCTCTTTCACAAGCAGTGCAAGTCCCGCTCTGAAGAGTTCGTGATCATCGACGAGCAATACGCGCATCTCATCGTCGCCCAGCAACGCGTGCATCATCGTACAGATGACACACGCGGCGATCGGACACAAGACTACGCCGAGGAACAAGCGGGGGAAGCTCGCCGTCTACCGACGCCCGCTGCGGCCCCACACGTAGCGCACCCAACGTTGCCACCTGCTGCGCTGCGGAGCAAGGGTGTTGCGCGCTGCCTGTTCGTCGCGGTCGCGGTCGACGCTCTTTTGCACCTGCTCGTAGATCTGACGCAACGTCAGGCCACCGGGGCCTTTCTCTTTGTCGGGATCGGAGTCGTCTGTCATGAGAATGGCCTGGTCTGGATGAGTCGACTCGATCTTGATACAGAAGGTCAGTCGCGGCAAGCACGTGGAAGTAGTCTGCCGCCCGACATGAGATTGCATAGCCAAGTCTTCAGGACGATGCGTGGCGGACACAGAAGCATTCATGGATCAGCGCCAGGCTTCTACGTGAACCGCTTTTGAATCCGCAGGACCGGCACAATCGAGAGGAAATTCGCTCAGCGCGGGATTCCTCATGCCAGGCGCTGTTACGTCTTCGCCGTTGTCGCGCCCTTCACCACGTATCGGTCCCCTCTTTGCATGGTTTCCTTTTCTGCGCCCCTATGCCTGCCGCTGGGGGCGCTCGCGTTCCTCGCGCTACTCGTCCTTTCGCCGGTATTGGCCAGCGCCACAGCGCGCGTTTCTACCTAGTGTCGGGGCTGGGCGAGCGGGTCACGGCCGACTTGCGGCGTGCGGTCTATGATCACGTGCTCCGGATGAGCCCACAGTTCTTCGAGCTCAGGGAAGCTTCGGGTTGGGGTAATGCCTTGGTGGACGGTCGCGGAAACGGGATAGCCGCAATGGTTTCTATGCCCGGTGCAGTCGCAGTCACTATACCTGCACGTGATCATGCCTGCTCCCATGAACGACCAGACAGATCAGCGGCGAACGCCACCACCAATGCCACCAACCCGCAAAGAAATATCAGTGCGTAGTTTCCTTCAGTGTGTCTGAAGATGAAAGCGTAGCCATAGGCACTCAATGCCTGGAAGAGCGCGAAGATGACCGTAGCTCGACTCCATGCAGCCCGCTGTCCGAGATTGTCGTTAGGCAATATGTCTTGTACACGTCCAAGAACCACTTGAACGACACCGACCGTGAACACCCCAAGTGTCACGGTCGAAACGCCGATCGCGACCAGATTCTTCGTGAAAGCAAGCAGGCCAAGAGCCACTATCTGAAGAAAAAGCGCGACGCGGTAAGTCCGCCGGTAACCGATCCTGCCGCAGACATATCCTGTGGCCAACGGACCGATGATTCCGGCCAAACCAAACAGGATCCAGTAGGCGGCTCCGGCGCCCGCGCCAAGGCCTAGTCCTCTGGAAAGATAGTCGACGAGCAGGATCATCGCGGGGACAAGGCCCAGAGCGTTTGCGGCAGATTGTCCATACAGAATCCAAAGAGAGATTCGGGTCCCGAGGGCTTCTTCCCCAGAGACATCGACCGCGGCTTCCGGTGGCGCGGATGACGTCCAGCCGAACCAGCTCAACGCGGTCAGCTCGCGGCCCAGATCGCCATTTACCAGGAATCGATCAATCAGCCGCATTCTGTAGCGAGGGCGGTTCTCGCAGCGCTGATCGAGAGTCCGAACCTGCTGGATGAAATGAAGACGTCGGACGAGGCGAAGATGAAGACGCTGCAGGATGAAGCGCTCGACCTGGGCCTGTCGTTGCTGCTTTACTTTGCTGCCAGCGGTCTCGCATTTCACGCTCTGCTGGGCATCTCTCCGCTGGAGGACGCGGATCGCAACCGGTTGTTTGACCGGCTTCTTGACGAAGAAAAATGGCATGGTCAGAACACGCCGGTAAAACGGCGCAGACGATCTGTGGGATGACTGTTAAAGGCAAATAGCGATACCGGACGGTGTTCTCGGTGTAGGGGCTTTCTTTGGTTTTTCGCCTTGGTTTCAGGAACCGTCGGAACGGTGGTAGTCATGCAAGGGCTTGCCGGCTTCAAGTTCGACCCAGTCAGGCGGAAGATTCGTGCCTGCTTTCTGTGTGGCCCTATCGATCGAAATGCACACGCACGCCGCGAGTGCACTTTCAAGTAACTCGTGCGGACGCATGCCGGCATCGCCGCCTATTCCGTTCTTGCAGGTGTCGGACAACACCCGCCAACGGACTTTGCGCTACGCCTGGCGCGAGCGACGACGTGATCGAATTCCGGGTTGTGCATCCACGGCAGTGAGGAGATGCTGGCGGCCCTCATCGAGAATTTCATCAGCCAGTGCCGGGTCAATATCGGCAACAGCACGCGAAAGCAGAAGCGTGCCAACCATCTGGCTGAACAGCGTGATCGCCTTCCTGCGGCTACCTTCTTTGCTTCCACTCGTCTCTTCGATAACTCTGGTGAATTGTTCGAAGTTCCCCGCGAGACCCTCTGCGTAAGCGCTGCGCGCCACTTCGCCCAGCCGGCGGGCGTCGCCTACAAAACCCGACAAGGGACACCCCGCGTCGATATTTGCGCGATGTTCGGGGGACAGGTACCACTGAATCTGTTGCCTGACCGGGTCGGCGTCAGCCGATCTGGCGCCTTCGATTATCGAGGCAAACGCATCTCCACCATCCTCCATCGCCTTGTCCATCACCGCAGCGACCAGTGCGTCCTTTGATTTGAAGTGGTTGTAGAAACCGCCCTGTGTAAAGCCCGCCGCCTTCATCAGTTCGGCGAGCCCGACCGCATCGACGCCGCGCTCCCGAAACAGTTTCTCGGCGGCTGCCACGATTGCTTGCCGGTTTTCAATCGCCTGCTGCCTGGAAACACCCATTCTCCCTCTCCTCAGTCAACAACGACCCAATAAGACTCATCGAAAAATACAATGTTGATCACCATTGACATTGCCGCGGCGTGCGCCCAGAATCCGACCTGATGACAATGTCATTCACCATTGTCTTAAGTATAGCCTTCTTTGCCTGAATGTTCAGGCAGTAGGGGGCACAGCGGCTTTGCGACGCCTGAGCGCGTCGTCAGCCGAGTCTTTAAAGAGGAACTCGAGATGACGAAGACAACCCCTGAACAGAACAAGGCGCTCGTGCTGGAAGCGTTCGACACCCTGTTCAACAAGCGCAACTACGTTGCGGCAGAGCACTTCTGGTCCGATCGCTACATTCAGCACAGCGCCCATATCGCGCCGGGGCGCGAAGGCCTGTTCGATCTGATCCGCACGCTGCCCGATACCTTGCGCTACGAGAACCAGCTGATCGTGGCCGAGGGCGACTATGTCATCGCACATGGCCGGTTTTCGGGAAGCGGCAGACCCGCCGCGTGGATTGCAGCCGACGTGGTTCGCTTCGAAGACGGCAAGCTGGCCGAGCACTGGGATGTCTTGCAGGACGAAGCGACCCAGGTCCAATCCGCGAGCGGCCTGCCGATGTTCGGCGACCGGTTTCCTGCCTGACCACATCAGCATTAATCACTCAAACTTCAACAAGGAAGCGATCATGAAACTCACCGGAAACACGATCTTCATTACGGGCGGTGGTTCGGGCATTGGCCGCGGGCTAGCCGAGGCGCTCCACAAGCGCGGCAACAAGGTCATCATCGGCGGCCGCCGGCGCAGTCACCTGGACGAGGTGATGGCGGCGAACCCTGGCATCGCCGCGATCGAGCTCGACATCGGCGATGTCGCCAGCATCGAGCGGGTAGCGGCTCAGTTGATTGCGGACTATCCCGATCTCAACGTGCTGATCAATAACGCCGGTGTCATGCAGCCGGACCAGGCGGGCGGCCACATCGACGACGCGCTGATGGTGTCCACCATCACGACCAACCTCATGGGACCGATCCGCATGACGTCGGCGCTGATCGACCACCTCAAGACCAGGAATGACCCTGTCGTCGCCTATACGAGCTCGGTGCTGGCTTTCGTGCCGTTGGCCATGACCGCCGTGTACTCGTCAACCAAGGCGGCGCTTCATTCGTACATCCTCTCGCAACGCTTCATGCTGCGGGACACGACGGTTCGCGTACTCGAGATCGCACCGCCCTGGGTGCGTACGGACCTCATGAACAGCCGCGAAGCCGAACAGGCGATGCCGCTTGAAGCGTTCATCGACGAAACGATTGCTGTCCTCGGAACGGATGTGGACGAGGTTCTGGTTGAGGGTGCGAAGCAGTTCCGCGAGAACCCGGGGCCTGATGAGCACGGGTTCGTCAATGGCTTGAATGCACAGATGGCGGAAGTGCTGGGTGGGTGAATGGCTGCCCGCGGGATAGGTGGTGGTGATACAGGCGACCTCGGAGCAGAACCAGGCGCTCGTGCTGGAAGCGTTCGACACCCTGTCCGACGAGAGAGGACTACGTTGCGACCGAGCGCTTCTCGTCGCCTGACCACGGATGGCGAACAGGAGTCGCTCCGCCATCTGGGCGCGCATCGCGGCAGTTCAGGACCCTGCATCGGACAGGCGATAGGCCACCGGGGCAGACCAACGGTAGAGGCACGATATGACGAATGATCTTTTGAAGCTGGCTGTCGAGGCCCATGGAGGCCTTGCGCGCTGGAACGCGTTCAGAACGCTCGAAGCTGAAATGTCGATTACCGGCGGCATCTGGCATGTGAAGCAGAAGCCAGATATTTTCAGGCACGTTGTGGCCGCGATGGACACGCAAGCCCAGCGTGTCGAACTGCGATCATTCACGACGCCCGACCGACACTTCCTTTTTACCCCTGGCCGCATCGCTGTCAAATCGACGGACGGACGCATCCTCGAGAGTCGCGACAATCCGCGTTCATCCTTCGCCGGACATAGTCAACAGACACCGTGGGACGATCTTCATGCAGCCTATTTCTGCAGTTATGCGCTGTGGACCTATTTCAGCACGCCATTTCTCTACACCTACCAAGGCGTAGTCACCGAAGAGTTGTCGCCATGGCGTGAAAACGGTGAGCAATGGCGCCGCTTGAAAGTAACATTCCCGGATTCCATTGATACGCATTCGCGCGAGCAGGTTTCGTACTTTGGCCCGGATGGTCTGCTGCGGCGCCATGATTACACCGTGGACATCATGGGCGGCGCTACAGGCGCAAACTATGCGTCGAACTACCGGGAGTTTGACGGCATCATCGTGCCGTCGACCCGGCGCGTGTTCGCTCGTGACGCCGATGGCCAGAAAATTGACGAACCCCTGCTGGTTGCCATCGACGTTGGCACGGTCTCGTTTCGCTAGGGCCCGGTCGCGGGGGAAGCCTTCCAAGGGGGCATGGCGCTTGATAAGAGACGGCTGCATGGGACGTTACGACTCTTCGCAGCGGGGGCTGCGCCGATCGGAAGTCAGAAACCCAGGAGGTAGTGCTGTTCGCTACTGCTGAGGGTCTCTTGTGCCCACTCAAACGAACATTCCCGCGACGATTCCAGGCGTCTGTAACGGGTCGGGGTGGGGCCCGTCACGACGACCCGAACCCAGCCAATGTGGGGCGGCTGGCACGTGCAACCGCCTGGCCATGCACGGGAATTCTGGTATTGCCTGCGGCGCGTGCGATGAACACGGGGCGAGAAGCGCTAGCGGGCGTTTCCTCCACTTTCCCGCACTAGAATGGGGTACTACACTGTCGGCGTCGGTGTTGGTATCTGGCCAGCACGACGCGCGGGATTCGTGTTGGAGGAATGCCATGCCGACTTATCAGTACAAGTGCGAAAAGTGCGGTGAAATGTTCGAACATGCCGAACACCTTGCTGAGCATGAAACCGCTCATCCAAATTGTCCGAAGTGCGGAAGCGAGGAGGTTCAGCACATACCCACGCCGTTTGTTGCGAAAACGTCGAGAAAGAGCTGAAATCTGTCTGGCCGGGTAAAGGCAAAATCCGGCCATAGCCCGCTGTTCGCCGACCCCACAAATCCGTCATTCGAACGGCTGATCCACTCCGAACCTGCTGGATCGCTTGATGGGAGCATCTCGGCGGCCATAGCTGCCGCTCGCTGATCTCAACTCGCACACCGCTTAAATAAGGGAGCCCGTCGTCGCTTGATGGAAATGATGGTGATCTGCTTTCGATCTCGATGGATGTGAATTTGGGCGACGCCATTCCGCAGTTCGCGCCAGCGCTTTTCGTCGCGCGCTTCGATCGTGCAGAGTGTGACGCCCGTCGGGTCGACCTCGTCTGGTCGGTCTGTGAAGGGCGGTGAATCATGCCGCTTTGACAATGTACCGAGACCAATCGTGGTGCATGGCAATGCCCCGACGCACACGGCGAAACGCCTAAACTACAGAACCAACGGACACGGCCAGTCCCGCGACACAACCCCGCCATGGCACACATCTTCTTCGCTGCTTCGATTCAGCGGCATATCGCGACGCCCGAGCGCGAGATCGACGCGCGCACGCTCGGCGAGGCGCTCGAGGCCGTCTTCGCCGCGCAACCTCGACTGCGCGGCTACATCCTTGACGATCAGGGTTCACTGCGGCGGCATCTCGCCGTGTTTGTCGACGGCCAACGGGTGCGCGACCGACAGCATCTGGGCGATGCGCTCAGCGAGCAAAGCCGGGTTTACGTCGTACAGGCGCTGTCGGGCGGATAAGAGGCTTCCATCCGTACCCCGAGCTTTGCATAGGACCAGAGTGCGAAGCATGGGACCGGTGTAAGTGCTGAAGCACTTACTCCTATCGACATAAGCGCTGAAGCGCCAACTCTGGTCGACAGGAGACACTCGACATGAGCGATCGATTGTTCGTCGCAACCCGCAAGGGGCTGTTCATTTTGCAAGCCGATGGCGAGGGCGGCTGGAAGCTCCATGAGCCGTATTTCGCCGGCGAGCCGGTGAGCATGGTGCTGCGTGATCCGCGCGACGGATCGCTGTATACCGCGCTCAATCTCGGCCACTTCGGGGTGAAGCTGCATCGCCGCCGCTCGGGCATGGCGGATTGGGAAGAGTGCGGGGTTCCCGTCTACCCGCCGCAGCTTGCCGACGAGACGCACCCCGCTGACGGCGCGAACGCGAGCATGAACGCGAGTGCAGACACCAGCGCGGACAATGCGAGCGCAGCCTCGCCCAGCCCGCCGCCGCCCTGGACGCTTCAGCAAATCTGGTCGCTTGAAACCGGCGGCCCGGACGAGCCGGGCGTCTTGTGGGCCGGCACGATTCCCGGCGGCCTCTTCCGTTCCGACGATGGCGGCGACACATGGGTGCTCAACCGTGCGCTATGGGATCGCCCGGAGCGCCGCGAATGGTTCGGAGGCGGCTACGACGCGCCGGGCATCCATTCCGTGATGGTCGATCCGCGTGACAGCCGGCACGTGACAATCGGCGTATCGTGTGGCGGTGTCTGGCAAACCACCGACGGCGGCGCGACCTGGCGCGTGACTGCCGAGGGCATGGAGGCCGACTACATGCCGCCGGAGCGGCGCGGCGATGCCAACGTGCAAGACCCGCACCGCGTCGTGCAATGCGCGGCAAATCCCGATGCGCTGTGGATGCAACATCACTGCGCAATCTTCCGTTCGATCGACGGCGCGGCGCACTGGCAGCGGATCGAAGCGCAGCCATCGAGCTTCGGCTTCGCGGTTGCCGTACATCCGCGCGATCCAGACACCGCGTGGTTCGTGCCCGCCGTGAAAGACCAGTGCCGGTTCCCGGTTGACGGCCAGTTCGTCGTCACGCGCACACACGACGGCGGCCGCACGTTCGACCGCTTCTCGAACGGGTTGCCGCCTGCACCAGCGTATGACCTCGTGTATCGGCACGGGCTCGCTGTAGATGACTCCGGCAAGCGCCTCGCGATGGGGTCGACCACCGGCTCGCTGTGGACGTCCGACGACGGCGGCGAAAGCTGGCAATTGATTTCAGCGCATTTGCCGCCTGTTTATTGTGTCCGGTTTGGATGAGGGCGGGGGCGGGCTAGTGAGACATGAAACGCGCACGTTCCCGTTCATTTTGCGGACATATCCTGAATGCGTTGATCGGCGTGATGGATCAATACTTCGCGTCATCGGCGCCAGCGAACGTCTCTGCGCAGCTCGGCCGTCTGATGTTCAAGTATGACGGGGCGCAGATTCGGCGATCAACGCGAGGACAGCCATCGCTGGCGTCTGATCAGCGCTGGCGGACACGCGCACGCCCCTTCGCGAGACGCAGCTTTTGGCGGAGGAAAGCACTTTATCTTCGCCAGTTTAATGGGCCGTTTACTGGGCGGGGTGATGCTTAGTTCACCAGCGCAACTTCCCGCATGAGCTGCCTGAACCAAAGCAGCGCCGGATCACGCTCCTGAAACTTGTTGTACTGAACGACTTCGACAAGTCTGGGAATGGGATATGGGCACGGAAGCAACCGTAGTGACGGTGAGTCGCGCTGTAGCATTAATGCAAGACGGGTCTGCAATGTAGCAATCCGTTGGGTCCCAATCAGGAAATGCGGGACGACTCGAAACGTCTCCGCGGTTACCTCCGCTCGACGGACATATCCCAACGCCGCTGCAGCGCGGCTGTCAGATGTGACAATTGCGCCTCCAGCCCACTCCATGATCACGTGACCCAGTTCGAGATACTGGGCCAACGTAAGGACATCTCCAATCCGGTCGTTTTCCGCCCATGCCAGGCATGACCACGAATCCTCGAATATGGGTTCGGCGGGGTAAGCCGGCCCGGCGCGGAAGTCGGGCGTAATAAGCAGATCGATCTCGGCATTTTCCAGATGCGAAAGCCCCAGTGTCGCTGCGGTACGCACGCGGAACTTCATGAGCGGTGCCTCGACGGAGGCACGCCTCAGGACCTCTCCGAGAAACACACTAATCACGTAGTCGGACGTTTCCACCACGATCTTCCGATCCGACGTCGCGGGATCAAACTCAGGACTGTCGCTGGTTATTGCCTGAATTTGCAGCAACACCTCGCGGACCGGGCGCCTCAGGCCTGCGGCCCTGGGCGTTAATACCATTGCCTTTCCTACCTGAACAAGCAGGTCGTCCCTGAAATAATCGCGCAATCGTGCCATTGCACAACTGGTGGCGGACTGGCTCAGAAATAGCCGCTGGGCAGCTTTCGTCACGCTGCATTCATCCAGTAGCGCGTCCAGAACCACCAACTGGTTCAAATCAAGCTTGTTAAACCGCATCGCATCTTCCTCATTGATCGCATCAATACTTGAAGCGCGGAAGATCAATTTTACGACTTTCATGTTTCAAGGCATTGTTCCCATGTGAACCGATCATCGACAACGCCTGGGCCCGATCTAGCGGCGTGATGCAACAAGGGAGTCAACGACCTTGAACGTGTCTTTGATTAGGCGGGCCCTGGCTGACACAGGAGGAGTGATTCAATGATCCGGCCACTTTTTACGATTCAGCCTCTAGCGCGATTGCTATCATTTTCCCGTAACGCGACAAGCGCGTTGGTAATGCTCCTCGTCGTCGGCCACCTGAGTGCCGGCGAACCAGGCAAAGTCGAGACCGTTGCTACGGGCCTGCGGTTTCCCGAGGGTACGGTGTTTGTTGGGAATACGCTGTACTTCGTCGACTACGGATCCTCGGATGTGCTCCGTCTGGTAGACGGCGCGGTCCAGAAGGTGTGGCATCAAGATGGCTGCGGCGCGAACGGCCTCGCTCAGGCCGGCAGGAGTCTGCTAGTTGCATGCTATGACAGCGGGACGATCGCCGAGATCGCGCTGGACGGACGATTGATCGACACAATCAGGTCGGACGTCAGAGGGCTGCCGTTCCTCCACCCCAACGATCTTGCCGCCGACCAGAAGGGCGGTGTGTACTTCACCGCATCGGGATCCGACACGGCACCCGGCAAGGTGTACTACCGCGGGGCCGATCGCCGTGTGCGGGAGGTTGCTTCAAACATCCACTACGCGAACGGACTGGTTGTCTCGCTCGACGGGAAACGCTTGTATCTGGCCGAGAGCGCGGCGGGCAGATTATTGAGTTACGCGATCGCCCCGGATGCCGGGCTGAGTGACCCGAAAGAATTCGTCAAGCTGGACGACGTTCTTGCGAACGCAGGACCGCAGGCGTTCACACCGGATGGTGTGCGCATGGACCGGTACGGAAATGTGTTTGTCGCGCTGTATCGGGGCGGTGGCTTTGCGGTTTTCTCATCGGCTGGCAAGTTGATTCGAACTGTCGAACTACCTGCATCGCACCACAGCAACCTTGCCATCTCTCCCGACGGCAAGTCTGTCCTCGTGACCGCGGTAGATGACACGCCCATTGGGGAGCGCCGCGGCGCGATCTTAAAAGTGCCCAATTCAATCCCTTGATGGATGAGAAATATGCCGCTGAGGTCGGTGGCTGCGTTTCGCTCACCCGACCCTGAACAACCACGCAAGACCGGCAGAACCGATCTCCGTAAACATGGCTCGCCCGCCTGGAAGGAATTTCATGTTGCTCTGCAAACTCATGCGACTTGCCGTGTGCATTCTTACGGCACCGGTCCTTACCTTTTCCGGAATCGGTGCGCAGGCGGCCGAGGTGTCGTACCAATACGCCAGCGTTGACGGCATCAAGATCTTCTACAGAGAGGCCGGAGACAAATCGAAGCCGACGCTGCTGCTTCTCCATGGCTTTCCCTCGTCCTCGCATGAGTTCAGAGACTTGATTCCGCTGATATCCCAGAACTTCCACGTCGTGGCCCCTGACTTTCCAGGCATGGGTTACAGCGATGCACCTCGGGCCGACAAATTCACGCCTACGTTTGACAACGTGACGGCCGTTATTGAAAAATTTGTCGCAAGTCTCGGCGATCCGCATCTCATCGTCTATATGACCGACTTCGGCGGTCCAGTGGGCATGCGCATGGCAGTGCATCATCCGGACTGGATCTCCGGACTCATTTTTCAGAATGCCATTATCTCCGTCGCGGGCATCGACCCCTCCCGGCGCAAGCGTGACGAAGCGATCTCTGGTGAGATCACGCCGGAGAAGCGCGCGTTGGCGGAGAGCCATGTATCACTCACGACTGCGCTGTTGCTCTATCAGCACGGCGCACGCAACGCTGCGGCGCTCAATCCTGATGCCTGGACCAATGACGCGGTCGCCCTTGCGAACCCCGATAGCCGCCGGATCATGACCGACCTGCAGCTCAACATTCCGAGTAACGTCGCATCGTTCCCAGTATGGCAGGCCTATCTGCGTACGCATCAGCCGCGGACGCTCGTGGTGTGGGGCAAGAACGACCCGATCTTCTTGCCGGCGGGCGCCGAAGCCGTCAAGCGGGAAGTGCCCGATGCATCGGTCCACTACTACGACACGGGTCACTTCGCGCTGGAGGAAGACCATATCGATATTGCCCGGCAAATTAACCAGTTCTTCGCTTCAACGCATGTCCGAGGTCAAATCGAATCGGTTGACAGCCGTGAATTCACAGTGTTCACCCGTGAGGGTGCGCATATGAAGCTGACGCTCGGAGACCGGACGCGATTCGCCGCGGTCAAGCCCTTTGATGCTGCCATCATCAAGCCCGGCACCTATGTCGGTGCTGCCGGAACGTCAACGGCCAGTGGCGTCCAGGCAATGGAGGTAATGGTGTTCAGGGAGGAGCGGCGTGGAACCGGAGAAGGACATTACGACTGGGACCTGACGCCGGGAAGCACCATGACGGGCGCCACGGTAACGTCAGTCACCGAGAAACCCGACGCCCGTGACCTCAAAGTGAGCTATGGCGAAAAGACGCTCACCGTCTCAGTACCGCATTCAGCGCCGGTTGTCACCTTCGCCCCAGCGGCTTTTGCCGATCTCAAGCCGGGAGCAGCCGTGTTCGCAGTCGTGGTGCCCGGTGATCATGGGCAAATGAGTGCAGTCAGCGTCGTCGTTGAGAAGGATGGCGTCAAACCGCCGATGTAGCTCGCAGGTCAATTGAGTACGCAAGCCAGGGACCTTTTCGCGGCCGAAGAGACAATTGCGCCCAGCCTCCTGGAGAACCGGCTCGCCCCATATCAGAGACGCTTCCGCGAACGGGTTCCCAATCATGAACACAGGAGAAAACCATAACCTTCGACGGTTCGGCCATCAAGGCGCTGCTGGACGACGCGGTCTCGAAAGGTGCCGTTCACGGCATTGCGGCAGTGGTAGTTGACCGCGGCGGTCCGCTGTTCCATCAGGCCGCCGGCGAGGCAGGCCACCACACGATGTTCCGCAACGCCTCGATGACGAAGGCTGTGGCCACTACGGCGGCGCTCCAGTTTGGCGGTGTACCAGCAGATGGAAGTGGCCGTACCCGCAGCATGATGCCGGAGCGCGAGCGGTGCGAATGGGGCCAACTCCTGTGTGCTCAGGTTGGTGCGCTCGCGGTCGGCCTTGAGTGACCGCTTTCGTGTTGCCCTCGTACCTGTTGTTGCACCCCTGACGGCTCGACCGGCGGCAACAGGGCCGAATGCGGAAGTTCAAACCATAAGGTTTTCAGCGCTTACCCATGACTATCAATCCAGGCACGAGCCCAGTCCAGGCCAGCGTGGTGTGCTTCGTCCTCTGTATCGAAATAGCTGAGGATTCCCGATGCTTCGACAAGCTTGCCCAACCGGGTGATAGTCCCGCTGGCAGCGTAGCGTTCGGGTTGCAATATGTCTTCCTGCTGGAGGATGGCATGACCCCAGATGCTGTAGCCGCGATAGCTCTGCGACTCCATCAGCGGATCAACTCTGCTGACATGCTTCGGGAATCAACACGAAGCACATTGCCTTCAGGGGTTATCTGCCGCGGAATTTGAGACATATCGGGTGCGTGTGCCTGCACGTTCTCTCGAGGGTTGGTTTTCGTCGCAAGCTTTGCAACCGGCGTTGGTGCGCGCCGCCTGTAGAGCTTGACTGCATGCATGGCACCGCGGCGATGAAGTAAGGCTTTATGGGTGGCCTTCACGTGCGGCGCGCTCGCCCGTGCTTCGGGCGGATTCCAGACTTCGACATAGCTGCCGGCCGCGAACGCGGTCGGAGCAAACGCCATCAGTATGGTCAATCCAGCAATTTTTCTCACAAACTCTCCTTGCAGCCTGTTCGCCTTAGCCATTTCTTCAAGCTTTCCCGAGCCCGACGCACCCGCCATCGCAGCCGCGGCAATACCGCTGGTCCCTGACTGCGCCGTCGACGTGCCAGATGTTACCCGTGGCCGATGAAGCGGTGCCAACTGTGCGGCCATTTTCACTGGCGTAGAAGGTCGGCTTTGCAGCTTTTCCGCGCCTGAGCGCTTTGTCGACCGCCTCATCGCCAATCGCTGCCCGCAATTTCGCGGTGAAACGGCAATCTCCGGCATCGGATAGCCGACGTGGCGAACGCGTGCATCCATAGTTCAGCCTCGAATTAAAAGTGTCAGTCCACTGTCTCAAAATTGCGTGTACGATACTGTATAAATATACAGGTTTTTGATCCACTCATGTCCACCGCTATCGTTCCGGCTGAAGAGATACACCCGTCCCTGTGGCGGGCGTCCCAGCTCGCCCGTGGTCGTGGACGGGTCGTTGAGACGGGCTACCCGGCGCTGTCCGCCGAATTGCCGGGCGGCGGCTGGCCGGTCGGCGCGCTCGTGGACCTGCTGGTCCAGCAGGCGGGCGTCGGGGAGCTTCGGCTCCTGCGACCCGCGCTCAGCGCCGCGGGGAACCGGCCGGTCGCATTCGTGCAGCCGCCGCACACGCCAGACGGGCTCGGCCTGAGCTACATCGGCCTTTCCATCGAACAGGTGCTGCGCATCAATGCGCAGAAGACCGCTGACGCACTCTGGGCAGCGGAGCAGATTCTGCGTGCGGGCAGTTGCAGCGCACTGGTTTTCTGGGCGCAGTACGCGAAGTCGTCGTCGCTCAGGCGCTTGCATCTCGCTGCGCAGTCTTCCGAAACGCTGTTCGTGATGGTGAGGCCGCTCGCCGCCGCGCAGGATTCGTCTCCGGCGCTTTTACGGTTGGCGTTACGACCTTCATCCGACGGCCTGACCGTCGACATCGTGAAACGACGAGGGCCCGCTCGCGCAGAGCCTCTGTCGATTCCTCTTCAACCCACCCCTGTACTGCTTTCCCGACATGCGCGTCTTTCTCGCCGTTCACTTGCCGAAATTGCCGCTCGAGGTCTTCCGACCGAAGTGGTCGCCTGAGCCGTCTCACGGGAGTGCCGTGCTTGAGAAAGACCAGGTGATCATCGCCGATGGCGTCGCGAGAGCTGCCGGGATACGTCTCGGAATGAAGCGCGGTGGCGTGCTCACGCTGTCGCCGGAGACGGAAATGCACGAGCGGGACGTGGGGCGAGAGGAAGCCGCCCAGCGGGAGGTCGGGGTGGCATTGATGCGCTTCTCACCCGAAGTCGCGCTGCTCGATGAGGCGAGCGTCGTGGTCGAAGTCGGCGCAAGTTTGCGTCTGTTCGGCGGACTGCTCGCCTTGTGCCGGGAGGCGAAAGCCGTGCTCGCGACGCTCGGGCTCACCGCGCGCATCAGCGCGGCGCCAACCGGGCAGGGCGCATGGCTACTGGCGAAATACGGCAACCGGCGCGTGCTCAAGCTCGCTTCGCTCGAACAGCGGTTGTCCATGTTGCCGATGAACGCCGTGCCGGAGATCCGGCGGTTCGTCGACTGGTTTTCCGGTCTTGGCTGCGAAAGCATCGCCGACGTCAGACGCCTGCCGCGAGCAGGTCTGCAACGCCGTTGTGGTGAACATCTGCTCGACTCGCTCGACCGGGCGTTCGGGACGGCGCCCGAGCTCTTCGACTGGCTTGAATTGCCGCCTACGTTCGCTGCGCGCATCGAAATGCCGGATCGGCTCGAACATGCAGAGGGCGCCGTGTTCGGCGCGCATCGGCTCATCGTGCAGCTTTGTGGATGGCTTTGCGCGAAGCAGCTGGCGGTCACCGCGATCAGACTCCTGCTGGAACACGAACGTGGACGCGACGCCATCGAACCGACGATCATCGACATCGCGCTGGGCGAGCCGACGTGGCGGGAAGAACATCTCGTCCGGCTGCTCAGGGAGCGGTTGCATCGTATCGAATTGAGCGCACCCGTTATTGCGCTCCGTCTTGAGGCGTCGAAGGTGGAGTCTGCCGCGCCCGCATCGGATACGCTTTTCCCCGAGCCCGGCGGCTCCAAAGAGGATCATGCGCGCTTGCTCGAACTGCTCGTCGCGCGGCTTGGCGAAGAGAATGTCCTTCGACCCGCGCCGACAGCGGACCACCGGCCTGAAATCGCCAACCGCTGGGTGCCGGTGACGCAGCAGGCAAAGCTTCAGGAACTGCCGCAAGGGCTGCCACGACCGACATGGATGCTGGACGATCCGGTGCGCCTGTTGATGCGCCAGCACCGTCCGTTCTATGGCTCGGCACTGCGCATGGTCTCGCCGGGTGAGCGGATCGAGAGCGGCTGGTTCGACGGCGAACTGGTCACGCGCGACTACTTCGTCGCCCAGGCGGACGACCAGAGCTGCTACTGGATTTACCGCGAACGCGTGAGCAGCCGCGATGCGGAAGAAGAGCCACGCTGGTTTCTACATGGCCTGTTTGGATGAACGGTCATGGACTCGACCTTCAACATTCTGCCGGCATATGCCGAGCTTTTCTGCTTTTCGAATTTCACGTTTCTACATGGTGCTTCGCATGCTGAGGAGCTATCCGAACGGGCAGCGCAGCTCGGCTATTCGGCGCTCGCCGTGACCGATGAATGCTCGCTGGCCGGTGTCGTGCGCGCGCACGTCGCCGCGAAGGAAGCGAAGCTGCCGTTTATCGTCGGTTCGTATTTTCGACTCGTGAACGCTGACGGGTCCCCCGCGTTCGGGCTGATCCTGCTCGCCAGAAATCGCGAAGGCTACGGCAACCTGTCCGAGCTCATCACGCTGGCGCGCACACGGGCGCCGAAGGGCGAATACAGGCTCACACCTCAGGACCTGTCGAGACCGGACAGGGAAAACCGGCATCTGCTGGGCATGCCGGATTGCTTTGCGATTCTGGTGCCGCACTTTCCTGCGAAAGAAGATGTGCTGGCCGCGCAGGTCGAGTGGCTCGACGAAACATTCACGGGCCGCGCGTGGGTCGGGTTGGTACTCCATCAGCGGGCGATGGACGACATCCATCGGGGCGCCGTTGAATTTGTCGCCCGCAATCAGGATGTGCCGGTTGTTGCGCTGGGAAACGTCGTCATGCACGTACGCTCGCGCAAGCCGCTGCAGGACACCATGACGGCGATCCGCGTCGGCAAACCGGTACACGAATGCGGATACGACCTCGCGCCGAACGCCGAGCAGCATCTGCGCTCCAGACTGCGGCTTGCGAATCTCTATCCCGCCGAGGCGCTCGCGGCGAGCGTCGATATTGCAAACCGCTGCACGTTCTCGCTGGATGAGCTGCGCTACGAGTATCCGGACGAACTGGTCCCGGCGGGCTTCACCCCTGAGGCCTACCTTCGGCAGGAAACCTACATCGGCGCGCGGCGGCGCTTTCCATCAGGCATTCCGCACACAGTGCAGGAGCAGATCGAGCACGAACTGGAACTCATCGCCGACCTGCAATACGAGCCATATTTCCTCACGGTATACGACCTCGTGCGTTACGCACGCAGCCAGCACATCCTCTGTCAGGGACGTGGCTCGGCTGCAAACTCGGCGGTCTGTTACTGCCTGGGCGTGACCGAGGTGGATCCGGCTCGCGGCAACATGCTGTTCGAACGTTTCATTTCGAAGGAGCGTGGTGAGCCGCCTGATATCGACGTCGACTTCGAGCATCAACGGCGCGAAGAAGTCATCCAGTACATCTACAGCAAATATGGACGCGATCGCGCGGCCATTGCCGCGGCCGTCTCGACCTATCGTCCGCGCGGCGCGCTGCGCGAAACCGGCAAGGCGCTTGGAGTAGATCCGCAGATTGTCGACCTCGTCGCGAAATCACACCACTGGTTCGACACGAGTCAGAACCTGCTCAAGCGATTCGCGGAGTCCGGGCTCGATCCGGAGAAACCTCTGATCCAGGCCTGGGCCAGGCTGGCGTCGCAGTTGCTCGGTTTCCCGCGCCACCTGTCGCAGCATTCCGGTGGCTTCGTGAT
Source organism: Paraburkholderia sp. RL18-085-BIA-A (assembly GCF_046027075.1). Taxonomy (NCBI): domain Bacteria; kingdom Pseudomonadati; phylum Pseudomonadota; class Betaproteobacteria; order Burkholderiales; family Burkholderiaceae; genus Paraburkholderia; species Paraburkholderia sp. RL18-085-BIA-A. The sequence continues at coordinate 22,066 of NZ_JARESU010000044.1, forward strand.
CAGCCGTGGCAAGCTGACCCGCCTCGTGCCGGTCGAGAATGCCGCGATGGCGGACCGGTCCGTCATCGAATGGGACAAGGACGACCTCGAGTCGCTTGGCCTTCTGAAAATCGATGTGCTTGCACTCGGCATGCTGTCGGCCATCCGGCGAACCCTGGACATCGTGTCGGAGCGGCGCGGGGAGCGCTTCGAGATGCAGGACATACCCGCTGAGGATTCGCAGACTTACGACATGATTTCGGCTGCGGACACGGTCGGTGTATTCCAGATCGAGTCGCGTGCCCAGATGAGCATGCTGCCGCGCATGCGGCCACGCACGTTCTACGATCTGGTCATCGAAGTCGCGATCGTCCGGCCAGGTCCGATTCAGGGCGGCGCTGTGCATCCTTATCTGCAGCGGCGTCAGGGATTCGAGCCGGTCTCCTATCCGGGCGACGCGTTGAAGACCGCACTGGGCAGGACACTCGGCGTGCCGATCTTCCAGGAGCAGGTGATGCAGGTCGCGATTCTCGCGGCCGGTTTTACCGCTGGGGAGGCTGATCAACTGCGGCGTGCGATGGCCGCCTGGAAGCGCAAGGGTGGACTGGAGAAGTATTACGACCGCATCGTCAACGGCATGCAGCAGCGCGGCTATGACATTGCGTTCGCCGAATCCATCTTCGAGCAGATCAAGGGTTTTGGGGAATATGGTTTTCCGGAAAGCCATGCGGCCAGTTTCGCGTTACTGGTCTATGCGAGTAGCTGGCTGAAATGCCATGAGCCCGAGGCGTTTCTTGCCGCGATGCTGAACAGCCAGCCCATGGGCTTTTACTCGCCATCGCAGCTCGTGCAGGACGCGCAGCGCCACGGCGTCAAGGTCCTGCCAGTCGACGTGACAGTGAGCAACTGGGACTCAGTATTGGTGACGTTGCCTGACGCGAAGCGACCGGCGGTGCGCCTCGGCATGTCGCTGTTGCGCGGCATGAAGGATGGCGCAGCGGAGCGCATCGAGAATGCGAGAGCGGTCCGGCCATTCAGCAGCGTCAAGGATCTGGCGCGCCGCTCGCAACTGGATCGGAAAGACCTTCATGTGCTGGCCGATGCCAATGCGCTGGCATCGCTCGCCGGTAATCGCAGGGAGGCACTGTGGCAGTCCGTCGCCGCTGTACCAGACAAGGATATGCTCGCGGTGGCTGCGGTCGAGGACGAAACACCGGAGCTTGGCGCGCCGACTGAGGCGAGCGACATAGTGTCCGATTACCGGTCTGTCGGCCTGACGCTCGGCCGGCATCCGCTCGAATTGCTGCGGCCGCAACTGCTTGCCAACCGGTTGATGCCGGCGTCGACATTGCGCGGCTACCGGGACGGGCGGCTCGCACGCGGATGTGGGATTGTCACTGTGCGTCAGCGGCCAGGCACGGCGAAGGGCGTGATGTTTGTGACGCTCGAAGACGAGACGGGCAACGTCAACGTGATCGTGTGGCCGAATCTGCTTGAGAAACAGAGAAAGGAAGCACTAGGCGCATCGCTGCTAGCGGTCTACGGCGTCTGGCAATGCCAGGGGGAAGTGCGCCATCTGGTGGCGCAGCGGCTCGTCGACATGTCGCATCTGCTGGGTGGCCTGGTGAGCACAAGCAGAGACTTCTGTTGAGCCGGCCACCACGACGAATGCGCCAGTTTCTGGATCGTGTCACCGATAGTTGTGCAGGACTCGACGTGCCAATCAGACGCTAATTCATGTCGGCACGAAGTTCCCGCACACCACGCCCAAGCCTTCGACGCAACAAAGTGCGCAATGTCGCCGAGTCGGCGTAGCCAACCTCGCTCGCAATTGTCTCGAGGTCGTAGCCAATTGAGACGAGGTTCTGCGCGCGTTCGATTCGCACGTCCTGGAAGAACGCCAGCGGCGACTTGCCAAGGACTGCTTCGGTGCGGCGCTGCAAGGTGCGTGGTCCGACGGACAACGCGCTCGCCGCTGCCTGAAGCGAAAACCCTGAAGAAAGATTCTCACGAGCCCATCGCTCGAAGCGCGCGACCAATGGATCGGCGTGAGCGAGATGATCGGGAATGATGTATTCGGCTTGGGATGAACGCTTGTCAATGAGCATGAAGCGAGCGACGAGCGTCGCCAGTTCCGGGCTCGCCTGACGCAGCAACCATAGCGCGAGGTCGAGATGACCCATCGCGGATCCCGCTGTGACTACGCGATGCGACGCGACGACCATGCGTGAATCATCCAGATTGACAGCCGGATAGCGTTGCCGGAAGAAGGGCGCCAGCGACCAGGTGGTCGTCGCCTCCCGGCCGTTCAGAAGCCCGGCTTCAGCTAACACGAACGTGCCGATACATGCCGCCGCGATGCCGACGCCGTCGGCGTGCCAGGTACGAAGGTAAGCCATCGCGTCGCGCACATCACGACGCTCCAGCGCCTCGATCAGGCGTTCCGGCTGTCTGGCACCCGGCGCAGGGACGACCACCCAATCCGGCTGACGAACAGTACCTGCCGGTTCGACCAGCGCCGCCAACCCATGCGCGGTACGGATGCGTCTGCGCATGCCAACGAGCCTTACGTCGAAGGGCGGTGCGGGGAACCCCTGGGCGGCGGCCAGTTCGTTGGCCATGGCGAATGCATCCAGTAGCACCGTGAGCCCGGTGTCGAATACGCCGTCGAGCGCGAAGATAGCCAGTCTCATGTCGTGAATGATGCTATTAATGTCATTTACGACTATAGCCCCGTTCCGGTTGGTCGTCTAGACTGCGCAGCAATGCGCCGATGTAATGCGTTGGCTGCACGTCAAACCGGTGCGACAGGCATGCAGTCGCGAAAGGAGAAGGTATGAATGGTTCGATACAAGTTGATCTGGACCGTCCGATCTGGGCGGCACTCACAACGAGGCAGGCACATCTTGGGCATGGAGATACGCTTGTCCGCCGATACCATCCCGATGTCGCGCCCTTTGCTGCTCTGGCATCCGAAACGTCCGCTGCATACCAGGCGCTCCACCAGCTTCTGATGCCTCAAGAACAGGTCGTGTTGCTATCCGTCGAACCGATGGTTCCGGTCGACGCGCTACAAATGACGCACCTGGGCGTGATCCATCAGATGATCGCCACGCACCACGAAGCTGGGAGTATGGACGAGCGGGAGGTAATCAGGCTGGGTCACGCGGATGCAAAAGATATGCTCGCTCTGGTCCAAAAGACCAAGCCCGGCCCTTTCGGCAAGCGAACTTGCGAGATGGGCAACTACATCGGGATTCGCGAGCGAGGGCATCTCATTGCGATGGCCGGCGAACGAATGTGCGTCGATGGCTACGTTGAGATAAGCGCCGTTTGCGTAGATGCAGACTATCGCGGAAATGGCCTTGCGGGCCGGCTCGTGAAAGTCTTGCGTAGAGAAATTGAGCAACGGGGGGAAACGCCGTTTCTCCACGTGTTCAGTGACAACGTTTCTGCGATTGAGTTGTATAAGCGGCTTGGCTTCGCATTGCGTCGCACGTTTCACCTTACCCGCATCGGACATGCTGATCCGCTTTCTACTTCCACTCTTTAGACCTTTTGTCGAAGGTCGAACCGGGGCCGGCCATCGGTTATCTGGGCGGCCCCGGTGATTGCCGGAAACGAATCTGTCATCTCTCGGGACGGTTTGTACCGCCTTGCCATTCTTCCTGAACCGTCCCTCCTCAGCCAGTGAAAGGAACTCATCATGCTCAAAAACATCCTCATTACTGGGGCTAGCAGTGGCTTCGGCCGCGACACCGCAGAGACGCTCGCACAGGCCGGACACCAGGTATTCGCGTCCATGCACGACGTCGCCGACCGTAACCGGCCCCATGCCGAGGCCCTGCAAGCCAAGGGAATCCATGTCGTCGAGCTCGACGTGACAGATGACACTTCCGTCGAGCGCGGCGTGACTTCGGTGCTCGAGCAGGCCGGACGCCTCGACGTCCTCGTCAACAACGCGGGCATCCCAATTGCCCAGCTAGTTGAACAACCAAACGGCACGCGTCCCGCACGTTTGGTAGTGGGGCAGTCATTCGGCGCCGACATCATCAACGCTCAAGCAGTGTCGATCCAGGCCCAGTTGATTGAGGGTCTCGGTCTCGGTAAGCTCGCCGAACTGCAAACCGGGTCGGCGGTCGCTTGAAAATGCAGATCGGTATCAAGGTCGACTTAGTCCGGCGCATCGTATCCGTGCCATCAGTCGTCGGATCGAGTCCCCAGTAAGTTTAAGAGCTTGCAGGGGGTATTTTTCTGCTGCGTCGAATCGTTCATCACCAGGCCGAAAGCCGCGGCGCAATTTAGCTCTTTCGGCCCGTCGCCTTAACTCGCTCACCCACGCGGCCACCCTTCGTACTGCCGCCTTTCGCCGACGTTTGCGCGGCCCGACGTTCGCCCCACGCGCGCACCGCATCCGCGAACAACCTCAAAGCCGCAGGCTGATGACGATTAGCTGGATAGTACAGACAGAGCCCCGGAAACGTAGGACTCCATTCCGGCAACAACTGAACCAGCCGCGCGGCCGCCAGATGCTCCTCAACCAGTTCGTCAGGCACCCACGCAATACCAATCCCGGCGAGGGCCGCCTCGATCATAAGATTGATATTGCCGAGCGTCATCGGGCCGTCGACATCAATGCTCGCCGTCTTGCCCCGATGCGTCAGATCCCAGCGGTACAGCGTGCCGCTTTCGAAACGGAAGCGGATGCAACGATGATTCATCAGATCGTGAGGGGCCTTCGGAGCCGCGTGACGCGACAGATAGTCGGGCGATGCAACCGCGGCGAAGCGCATATCCCGGCCGAAGCGAATGGCGATCATGTCACGCGGCACGTCTTCGAGCACACGAATGCCCGCATCGAATCCATCGGCAACGATATCGACGAGCCGCGAATCCACGACGAATTCGACATGAATGTCCGGGTACTCGGCGAGAAAACCCGGCAGCACGTTGCGCACGAGCTGTTTCGCCGACGACTCCGATGCGCTGATCCGGATCGTGCCCGACGGCCGGTTGCGTGCCGCCGTGACTTCCTGAACCGCGTCGTCGAGATCGGCGAGCGCCGGGCCGACGCGACGCAGCAACTGCTCGCCCGCTTCGGTCAACGCGACCGATCGTGTGGTCCGGTTGAAAAGGCGCAGGTTCAGCCGCGCCTCCATGTTGCGCATCGCGTGACTCAGCGCGGAAGGCGAGAGCCCCAGCACCCGGGCGGCGGCGCTGAAGCTGCGCTGTTCGGCAATGGTGACGAAGGCGGTCAGTTCTGAAAGGCCAGCGCGCGGCATTTATGAATTCCGTTCAATATCTGATGGAATTATAAGTTGATTATTGAACGATGGTCGGGTGAGAGTCATCAGCAAAGGAGCTGGGAGTTACGCCGTCGTTCGCAATGACAGGAGTCCCGGAAGCGGGCAGCGATCACGATTTCGCTTCGCAATTCCCGACTCTCCACCTCGCCTGGGTGAGTTTGTTGTATCAGGTAGCGCTGAATGCGGTTGAACAAAGGGAGCCGGCCCGCGGCGGCAGGTTCACTCGTCCTCACCTCGTGCACCGGCGACGCTTCTTCGGCGCTCTCTTTCACTTGAATTGGCGCCGCGTCACACCGCAATGAGTTAGCGTTCGCACACGTACCACCAACGCATCGCGAATCGCACGATGCCGCGCCAACCGTAAGCAAAAGCAATCATCTTGCTCTAAACTAGCGCCCGCCCAAGCCCGCTACGTAAAGAACTACACACCGATGCCGCCGTCTCCAGCCGAACCCGCCGAACCCGCTGATTCCCCCATCTTCAGTCTGCCGAAGCACCCGCCGTTTCAACGCTTCTGGTGCACCCGCATCCTCTCGTCGCTGTCGTTCCAGATGCTCGCAGTGGCGATGGGCTGGCACATCTACGCGCTCACGCATAGCGCGTTCGCACTCGGCCTCGTCGGCTTCGCGCAATTTCTGCCGATGTTCATGCTGACCCTCGTGGTCGGCCATGTCGCCGACCGCTACGACCGCCGCCGCATCGCGGCCATCTGCCAGAGCCTCGAAAGCGTCGCTGCGTTGCTATTCGCTTTCGGCACATTCGGCGGCTGGATCAGCGCGCCGGTCATCTATGTGCTGGCCGCATGCGTCGGCACGGCGCGCGCGTTCGAATCGCCCGCGGTCGCTTCGCTGTTGCCCGCGGTCGTGCCGCGCGGGTATCTGCCGAAGGCGACGGCGTGGGCCACGTCCGCGAATCAGACCGCGCAGATCGCGGGCCCCGCACTGGGCGGCCTGTTGTACGGCATCGGTCCCGGCGCGGCCTATCTCGCGTGCACGTTGTCGTTCGCGGCCGCCGCCGCGTCCGTGTGGAGCATTCCGCTGCAAACCCGGCCGGCGAGCCGCGCGCCGGTGACGCTCGAGTCGATCTTTTCGGGCATCGCGTTCATTCGTAAGGAGCCGGTGATTCTCGGCGCGCTATCGCTCGATCTGTTCGCGGTGCTGTTCGGCGGCGCGACGGCGCTGTTGCCGATCTTCGCGCGCGACGTCCTGCACGCGGGGCCGCTCGGTCTCGGTCTACTGCGCTCAGGCACCGCGATCGGCGCGCTCGCGGGCACCATCTGGCTCGCGCATTTCCCGTTGCGCAACCGGCCCGGCGCGGCGATGTTCGGGGGCGTGATCGCGTTCGGTCTCGCGACGGTGGTGTTCGGGCTGTCGCATCAATTCTTCGTGTCGGTGTTCGCGCTGATGGTGCTCGGTGCATCGGACACCATCAGCGTGGTGGTGCGGCTCTCGCTCGTGCAATTGCGCACGCCCGATGAAATGCTCGGACGTGTCAGCGCGGTCAATTCACTTTTCATTGGGACGTCGAATCAATTGGGCGAATTCGAGTCAGGTGTGACGGCGGGGTGGTGGGGCGCACGGCCGGCTGTGCTGGTCGGCGGCATTGCGACGATCACGGTCGCGTTGCTGTGGATGAAGCTGTTTCCCGAACTGCGGCGCACTCGCTCGCTGGAGCGTGAAGCGGAACTGGCGACGAGCTCGTAAGGGAGAGCCGCTACCCGCAGCCGCTATGATGACGCGATCGTCACTCGGCAACCTTCATCATGCGCATTGCCCCATTACCCCCGCTCCAATGTCTGATTGCGTTCGAATCGGCCGTGCGGCATGCGAGCTTCACAAAAGCCGCCGCCGAACTGCATCTGACGCAAAGCGCGGTGAGCCGGCAGATCGCCCAGCTCGAAGACTTTCTGGGCCGCTCGCTGTTCGTGCGCGAGCATCGCGCATTGCGTCTGACGATCGCCGGCGAAGGCTACGCGAAGCATGTGCAGTGGCTGCTAGCCACCTGTTCCGAGGCCACGCTCGACGTGATGAAGCGCTACGGCGACCTCGAACTGACGATCGCGTGCTCGTCCGGCGTCGCGGTGTTGTGGCTCACGCCGCGGCTCGGCGCGTTTCGCGCCGCGTATCCGAACGTCAAGATCAGAATGATCGTGCGTGACGGGCTCGCGTCGCTGTCGCCCGCGGAATTCGACGTGGGTTTGTACTACAGCCGCCAGCGCGCCGAGCCGCATTTCACCGCGCGCCGCATCTTCGACGAAGAGGTGTACCCGGTATGTTCGCCCGGATATCTCGCCGGCCGCGTACTGGAACCCGCCGACCTCGCGCAGGAAACCTTGCTGATGCAGGAAGACGGCCAACGGCAATGGATGTCGTGGCCCGAATGGTTTCGTCTGAACGGCGTGCAGATGCCGGCGTCGCCGCAGGCGATCGCCGTCAATCACTATCCGCAGCTCGTGCAGATGGCGATTCTCGGCCAGGGCATCGTGCTCGGCTGGCGGCACATGATCGACGCGTGTCTCGCCGAAGGCCTGCTGGTGCGCGCGACCCAGGCGTCGGCGAGCCACGGTGGCGGCTATTACGTGGTGTCGCCGAACGACCGCTCGCAGAACCAGGCTGCGCGTGTCTTCACGCGCTGGCTGTTCGAACAGGCTGAAGAGCAGGCGGGCAGAGCGGCGGGCTGACTATCGCTTGCCGACCGCTTCGCATGCGCTACGCGCATGCATGCATGCGAATCTATCGTTTCGAAAACAAATCAGCTGTCTCTAGGATCGGCGTCATGCATGCGAAGGCGCCACTCGATCTCGGCGTGGCGCGTTGCGGAACCTTCCGCCTGACAGGGCAGCCAGATGAGGAAAGAGACCATGCAGGGAACGCTTTCATCGAACGTCGCACTCTCCGTCGACACGCTCGCGCAGCAGCGGCGGCGCGCCATTGTCGCCACCGTGCTCGGCAACGGGCTCGAGTGGTTCGACTTCACCGTGTACAGTTTTTTTGCGGTGATCATCGCGAAGCTGTTCTTTCCGACCGGCAATGAACTGACCTCGCTGCTGCTCGCCGTGGCGACTTTCGGCGTGGGCTTTTTCATGCGGCCGGTGGGCGGCATCGTGCTGGGCGTGTATGCGGACAAGGTCGGCAGAAAAGCGGCGCTCTCGCTGACCATTCTGTTGATGGCGGGCGGCACCGCGCTGATCGGCCTCGCGCCGACCTACGACCGGATCGGCGTGTGGGCGCCGGTGCTGATCGTGATCGCGCGCCTGCTGCAAGGCTTTTCGGCCGGTGGCGAAATGGGTAGCGCGACCGCCTTTCTTACCGAATACGCGCCGGCGGACAAGCGCGCTTTCTATTCGAGCTGGATCCAGTCGAGCATCGGTTTCGCGGTGCTGCTCGGCGCCGCGGTGGGCACCTTCGTGACCGCGAATCTGAGTGCGGACGCGCTGCATTCGTGGGGTTGGAGAATGCCGTTTCTGATCGGCATTCTGATCGGGCCGGTCGGCTATTTCATTCGCAGCCGCATGGACGAGACGCCGGCCTTCAGCGCCGTCGCCGACGAAGCGAAGAACGATTCGCCACTGGCCGATGTGTTCCAACGCTTTCCGCGCGAAACGTGCGCCAGCTTTTCGATGGTGATCCTGTGGACGGTTTGCACTTACGTGCTGCTGTTCTACATGCCGACCTACTCGGTGCGCATCCTGCATCTGCCGCAATCCACCGGCTTTTTCGCGGGCATGTTCGGCGGGCTGATGATCATGTGCTTCTCCCCGGTGGTCGGCAAGCTTGCTGACCGCTTCGGGCGCCGGGTCTTTCTGTCCGGCGCGGCCGCGCTGATCCTGCTGCTCGCATGGCCGATGTTCGCGTACATCAACAGCGCACCGGGCCTCGCTTCACTGATGGTGTTCCAGGGCGTGTTCGGCTTGCTGATCGCCGCCTACACAGGCGCGATTCTCGCCGCGTTCTCCGAACTGTTTCCGACCCGGGTGCTGTCGACGGGACTGTCCGTCGCCTACAACTTCGCGGTAACGATCTTCGGCGGCTTCGCACCGTTTTTCATCACGTGGCTGATCGCGTCGACCGGCAGCAACATGGCGCCTGCGATCTACGTGATGATCGCCGCAACTATCAGCCTCGCCGGCACTTTCTTCGTGCGCGATCCGCGGCGGGTCCACGCCTGAGGCGACGCGTCGGGCCGCGTCCGGTCTCGCGAGGCCGGACGGATTCCTTCATCCAGTCAGGAAAACTTCAATGAGCATTACGGTAATCAGCAGCGGCAACGTACTCGATCTGGCGCAGGGCGCGTTGCTCGAACATCATCACGTGGTCATCGAGAACGGCCATATCGTCGAAGTCACCGACCGTCCCGTCGATCTGCCGAACGCGCGAGTAATCGACGCTCGCGGCAAGACGGTGATGCCCGGGCTGATCGATTGTCATGTGCACGTGCTGGCTTCGCGCGCGAACCTCGGCGTGAACGCGGCGCAGCCGAACATCCTCACCGCGATTCGCGCGCTGCCGATTCTAAAGGCGATGCTCGGACGCGGCTTCACCAGCGTGCGCGATGCGGGCGGCGCGGATTGGGGGCTGACGCAGGCGCTCGAAAGCGGTCTCATTCCGGGGCCGCGGATTTTCCCGTCGGGCAAGGCGTTGTCGCAGACGGGCGGCCATGGCGATTTCCGGCCGCGTGGCGACGTGCTAGAACCGTGTTCATGCGCGTTTCGCGCGGGCGCGATTGCGCGCGTGGTCGACGGTGTGGACGCGGTGCGCCTCGCCGTGCGTGAGGAGATTCAGAAGGGCGCCACGCAGATCAAGATCATGGCGTCGGGCGGCGTCGCGTCGCCGACCGATCCCATCAGCAACACGCAGTACTCCGAGGACGAAATCCGCGCGATCGTCGCCGAGGCGCAAGCGGCCAATACCTACGTGATGGCGCATGCGTACACCGGCCGCGCGATCTCGCGCGCGATTCGCTGCGGCGTGCGCACGATCGAGCACGGCAACCTGGTCGACGAAGCGGCCGCACAACTGATGCACGAGCACGGCGCGTTCGTCGTGCCGACGCTGGTCACCTACGATGCGCTCGCCAAACACGGTGCGGATTACGGCTTGCCGGCCGATTCGATCGCGAAGATCGAAACCGTGCGGCAGGCGGGGCGCGACTCGTTGCAGATCTACGCGAAGGCCGGTGTGCCGATGGGATTCGGCTCGGACCTGCTCGGCGAGATGCACACGTTCCAGAGCGACGAGTTGCGCATTCGCGCCGACGTGCTCGGCAATCTCGAAGCGTTGCGCTCGGCCACCACGATCGCCGCGGATATCGTCGATCTGAAGGGCAAGCTCGGCGTTATCAGCGCGGGCGCGATTGCCGACGTGCTGGTGGTCGACGGCAATCCGCTGAAAGACATCAGTGTGCTGACCGGCGAGGGCGAGCGTCTCGCGTATGTGTTGCAGCGAGGCGAAGTGGTGAGCGAGCGGGGCATCGTCGCGGCGCGTTGACCGGCAGGCGTGTGGCGTGTGTGTGCATACGTGCGGAGCGCCGCACGTCATGCCCGCGCCGCGCTCGTACGCCATGCGCTCCAGCGCACCGTCGCCAGAATCGACGCGCCGACGATCAGCGCGCCGCCGACCCACGCGGCCGTTGAAATCCGTTCACCTAGCCAGATGCAAGCGAACAGCGCGCCGAACGCCGGTTCGCTGCCCATCAGCAGCGACACGCGCGTGGGACTGCTGCGCTTGATCGCGAAGTTCTGCGCGAAGAATGCAAACAGCGTGCACGCCAGCACCAGATACGCGACGTAGGCCCAGAACGTTGCGTGACCGCTGAGCGCGGGCACCGCTTGCCACTGACGCGGCGCGAACAGCCAGGCCGCCGCCGCGCTGCCGAACGCAACCACGCCCGACTGCACCGCCGTCACCGACAAAGGCGGCAGTGCCGAATCGCGCATCACGCGTTTGGTCACGCACACGGTCAATGCGCGCAGCAAAGCGGCGAGCAGGATCAGCGCATCGCCGGGATTGAAACTCAGCGCGCCGTCGCCGGCCAGCAGCCACGCACCGAGCAACGACAGCGCCACCGCCGACCATTCGATGCGGCTCGGCGTTCGCTTGAGCAACAGCCACTCGACGAGCGGCGTCAACACCACGCACAGGCTGATCAGAAACGCGGCGTTGGCTGCGCGTGTCATCAGGATGCCGAAGGTTTCGCAAAGAAATATGCCAAGCAGCAAGATGCCGGCGATCAGCACGCCGCGCAGCGTGCGGGCGTCGGCGGCGCGCAGATGGCGCAACGCGGGCGACAGGATCACGAACGTGATGCCGAAGCGCAGCGCCAGCAAACCCAGCACCGGGTAAAACGCCAGCGCGCTTTTGACGACGCCGTAACTCGTGCCCCAAACCACCGCGACCGCGAGCAGCATCAGATCGGACAGCAGGAGCAGACGTTCTTGTTTCGACATGGCGGACCTTGGCCTGAAGCAGTGGAGTGCGTATTGTCGAACTATGCGTACAGGAAGATAATCGGGTCGGCGCGCACAGCTTTTATGTCGCGAATGCATTAATCCAAAACCTGCCCGGGAGCCTGTCCAGATGACCCCAACCGAGCTTTTCGCGCTGCTGCCCGACATGGCGGTGTTCGCGCGCGTCGTCGATGCCGGCAATTTTTCGGTGGCCGCGCGACAGCTGGGCAGCACGCCGTCCACGGTGAGCCGCCAGATCAAGCGGCTCGAAGACGCGCTCGCGACGCGCCTGCTCGAACGGTCCACGCGCGCGGTGCGAGTCACGGAATCGGGTGCGCAGGTGGCGCGATTCTGCCGCGACATGGTGAGCGCCGCGTCGGCCGCGGTCGACGCCGCCGGGCAACTGGCCGCGAGGCCCCAAGGCAAGGTCAGCGTGAGCGCGCCGACCCAGTTCGCGAGGGCGGTGATTCATCCGCTGGTCGCCGGCTTTCTGCGCGCGTATGACGAGGTGGACCTGCAACTGCTGTTCACCGACCACGACGTCGATCCGCTCGTTGACGATGTCGACCTGGTGATCCGCTTGACCGAACATCCGCCGCAAGGTCTGGCGGGCCGAAGACTGGGCGCGGTGCGCTGGCTACTGGTGGCATCGCCCGCGTATTTGCGCGAGCACGGCACACCGGCGCAGCCGCGCGATCTGCTCAGGCACGCGTGCATCTACCTCGGCGAAACCGCCGATGACAACCGCTGGCGCTTTCGCCGTGGCGCGGAATCGCAAAGCGTCGACGTAAAGGGACGCTATATCGCCAATCATGCGCTCGCGCGGCTCGAAGCCGCGCAGCAGGATTTCGGCATTGCGAGCGTGCCGGAGTTTGCCGCGACCGGCGCGTTGCAAAGCGGCGCACTGGTGCAGGTGCTGCCCGACTGGCAGCTCGTCGCGCGCGCATATGTGGGCTCAGTGTGGCTGCTGTATCCGCCGAACCGTTTCTTGCCGCCGAAGGTGCGGGCGTTGATCGACTATCTGGTCGAGCATCTTCACGATGCCCACGACGCCACGTGACAGCGGCCTGGTTCGATCCATGAATCGAACGTAGAATCGCTCGCACCGCCGGCGATTCAGTGCGCTCGCACTGCCGGCGCGACTCCAAGGAGAACGGCATGACCCTGCACGAAAGCGCGCCGGTCGCGGCGACTGTCTATCGCGGCGACGCGATTGAAAACACGCATCTTGCGCACGTCGCGGTGGTCGACGGGCGTGGCCGCCTGTTGTATTCATTCGGCGATCCGTCGCGTGTGACGCTCGCGCGCTCCGCCGCGAAGCCGGCGCAAGCGCTGGCGGTGCTGGAGACCGGCGCGCTCGAGCGTTTCGGCTTCGACGAAGCGGACCTCGCGCTGATGTGCGGCTCGCATAGCAGTGAGGCGCGCCACATCGAACGCGCGCGCAGCATGCTCGCGAAAGCGCAGGCGAGCGAAGCGGACTTGCGCTGCGGCGGCCATCCGCCGCTATCCGACGCGGTGTATATCGATTGGCTCAAACGCGACTTCACGCCGGGCGCCGTGTGCAGCAATTGTTCCGGCAAGCATGCCGGCATGTTGGCCGGCGCGCGTTCGATCGGCGCGGCGATCGGCGGTTATGAACGGCCCGAGCATCCGATGCAGGCGCGCGTCAAGCACACGGTCGCCGACGTGTGCGATCTGCCGGACGACGCCGTGTTGTGGGCGATCGACGGCTGCAATCTGCCGACGCCGGCGTTTCCTCTGGACCGCCTCGCGCGGCTGTTTGCGAAGCTGGCTGCGGCGCAGGACGAGAGTGCGGCCGGGTCGGCAATGTCACCGCGCACGGCTGCGCTGGCCAGGATCTACCGCGCGATGACGAGGTATCCGGAACTGGTCGCCGGCGAGGGCCGCTTCTGTACCACGCTGATGCAGGCGTTCGACGGCGCGCTGGTCGGCAAGGTCGGCGCGGACGGCAGCTATGCGATCGGCGTGCGCGCGTCGGCGCAGACCGCGAGAGCGGGTGCCGAAGGCGCGCTCGGTATTGCCGTGAAGATCGAGGACGGCAATCTCGGCATGCTGTATGCGGTGACGGCGGAACTGCTTGCGGTGCTCGACATCGGGACGGTGGAGCAACGCGCGAAGCTCGATGCGTTTCATGCGCCGAAAAGGCTCAACACGATGGGTGTCGAGACGGGGCGTGTTGTTTTTTCTGTCGGGCTTGAGAGGGTCGCAAGCGGGGCGTGAAGCAACCCGGCGGTGGAGATTCGAAACAGAGCGACGTCGGCGCCTGGCCATACGACAAGAGTGCCGACCACTCGGTCAATCAACCGCCCCCGCCGCTTCACGCCGCCACCGCCCCCAACACATTCCGAATCCGCGCATGAACCGGTTGACGCGAACGTACGCGCCCTGAAAAGAAGGGGGAGCGCCATACCCCGTGCGCCGTGTCATTCATATGAAGCTTACCTAACGTTACAGAAGCGACAGCATCGTTTCACATGGCCCGCGACGCGCCTCATAGAATCGACAGCGATCAAAGCGTGGCGTCGTCAGCCGCTCGCAAGCCGGCTGCAAGGTTTTGCGCGGCGCGATGTTCGAGGCGCACACGCACCGTTGTTGTTTCGCTTCCACCTCAAGGAGAACGTATGATCCGCTTGCCTCTCGCCACTCTCGCCAGCGCCTGCATGACCGGCCTTCTGGTTGTCGCCACCACCGCCAGCGCGCAGACCGCGCCGGCCGCAGCCGCGGCCGACGCAGGCCGTTTGCACGCCGCCGACCAGACGTTCATCGCGGACGGCACCAAGGCCGTCGCGACGCAACGCGACGCCGCACGCATCGCCACCTCGCGTTCCACCGACCGCGACGTGAAGGCGTTTGCCGAACGCGTGTCGAGCGACAACGCAAAAATTTCCGACGCCCTGCGTGCGGCGAGCCCGCGCGGCGTCGACGTGCCGAAGAACGATCCTGACGCGGCGGTGCTCGCGAGCATCAACAATCTGCGCGGCGCGGACTTCGACAAGGTGTATATCGAACAGGTCGCGCTCGCCGGCGAACAGAAGGCGTTGTCGGCGTTCCAGGCGGAAATCGCGTCGGGCCGCGACGAGCAGTTGAAGGACGCCGCGAAGAAGGCGTTGCCGACCATCCAGGAGCACTACGCGATGGCGCAGGACCTCGCCAAGCGCAAGCATCTGTCCAGCACGGTTCAGTAAGGTGATCTCGCGCGCCGCGCTTCGCGCGGCCGGCCGGTGATGGTTCGATGCGGGGCTTTTCGGCGATAATCGCTGCTTTCTCTGGCGCTGTTTGCGTGCCGCGTTTCGCACGACGCACGCAAACCGCGGCAGAAGTGGACCGATGTTCATCGACGATTTCCCGCGCCTTCCATCAAAGCTGACCGTGTATGAGCAAGCCCGGCAATCTGCCGCAACAGTTGGACCATATGCTTCGGCAAGCCATCGCGCTGCAACAGAACGGCGCGATCGTCGAGGCCGAAGAACTCTATCGCGAGATTCTCGAACTCAAGCCACGTCATTTCGACGCATTGAAATTGCTGGGAGAACTCGCATTGCAAACGGGCCGTGCGCAAGAGGGCAGCGAACTGCTCAGAAAGGCGCTGGCCGTCAATGCGAAACAGGCGCCGGTTCATTCGAACCTGGCGTATGCGCTCAACGAATTGCAGCGCCATGGCGAAGCTCTTGCGAGCGCCGATCGCGCGCTGGCTCTACAGCCGAACTTTCCCGACGCACTGAACAATCGCGGCAACGCGCAAGCTGCGCTGAACCGACCGCGCGATGCACTCGGCAGTTTCGATCGCGCCATCGCGTTGGTGCCGGAATTCGCGGTGGCCTGGAACAATCGCGCCGGTGTGCTGCGCGACCTGGGCCACGCCGACGAAGCGCTCGCAAGCTGCGATCACGCGCTCGCGTTGCAGCCGAACTATGCGGCTGCGTGGAGCAATCGCGGCAATGCGCTCAGCGATCTGAACCAGCCTGAAGAAGCGGAACGCAGCTATCGGCGCGCGCTGGAATTGGCACCGGCGTTTGCCGATGCCTGGAACAACCTCGGCCTCGCGCAGATCGATCTCAACCAGCACGCGCACGCGCTGTCGAGTTACGAACGTGCGCTCGCGATCAATCCCGCATCGGTCGAAACGCGCTGGAACCAGGCGCTGTGTCTGCTGCAAATGGGGCGCTTCGAAGCCGGCTGGCGCGAGTACGAATGGCGCTGGGAGCGCGCGCGGATCAAGGCGGACCTGCGCGGGTTCGCGCAGCCGCTTTGGCGCGGCGATTTTTTGATCGACGGCAAGACGATCCTGCTGCACGCGGAACAGGGTCTCGGCGACACGCTGCAGTTTTGCCGTTATGCCGCACTGGTGTCGAAGCTCGGCGCGAGGGTCGTGCTCGAAGTGCCGGCCGCGTTGATGCGGTTGCTGACCACGCTCGACGGTGTCGATCAGTTGGTCGAAGCGGGGCAGCCGTTGCCGCCGTTCGATTGCCACTGTCCGTTGCTGAGTCTGCCGCTCGCGTTCAGGACGGACGAGGCCAGCATTCCGGCGGCGACGCCTTATCTCTTCGCGGACCCCGAAGCCGCGCGCGCATGGCGCGAGCGAATCGATGCGATACCGGATGTGAAAGCTGATGCAAAAGCTGATGCACGGACTCATCGCCGTCTTAATGTCGGCCTCGTGTGGGCGGGCGAAAACCGCTCGCACATCGCGGAACTGCGCAAGATCGACGCTCGCCGCTCGATCGCGTTAGAGCGCTTCGCGCCGGTTCTCGATGTGCCGAACGTGCGCTTCTTCAGCCTGCAAAAAGGCGCGTCGGCGTCGCAGTTATCGCGTAGTGAACTGAGCGCGCACGTCGTCGATTACACGCAAGAACTGCACGATTTCGCCGACACCGCCGCGCTGGTCGACAATCTCGATCTGGTGATTTCGGTGGACACGTCCACGGCGCATCTGGCCGGCGCGCTGAACAAACCCGTCTGGATTCTGAACCGCTTCGACACCTGCTGGCGCTGGTTGCTGGAGCGCCGCGACACGCCGTGGTATCCGGGCGCAAGGTTGTTCAGGCAGCCCGCGTTGGGCGACTGGGACAGCGTGATGCGAGCCACGCGCGAGGCGCTGGCTGAGTTGAGCGCTTCGTCGGCGGGCGGCGCGTAGTTGAACGAGTGGTGGTGGGACGAGCAGTGGAGCGCATCGCGGTTACGAGCGTTGCTTCGTAACCCCGCGCACCCGCCGACACGTTTGTCCGGACGCGCGTAGACTGAACGTCCGTTTATAGACGGCTATGCCACGGAGAAACATCAATGGAATACAGACATCTGGGTGCATCCGGTTTCAAGGTGCCGGTACTGAGTTTCGGCACCGGCACGTTCGGCGGCAAGGGCGAGTTTTTCGAGGCGTGGGGCGCGACCGATGTCGCCGAAGCGCGTCGTCTGATCGACATCTGCTTCGATGCGGGCGTCACGATGTTCGACAGCGCGGACATCTATTCGAATGGCGCATCCGAGTCGGTGCTCGGTGAAGCGCTCAAGGGCAAGCGCGACAAGGCGATCATCTCGACCAAGGCGACCTTCCGTTTCGACGAAGGCCCGAACAGCGTCGGCTCGTCGCGCTTCCATCTGATCCAGGCGGTCGACGCGGCGCTCAAACGCTTGCAGACCGATTACATCGACCTGTTCCAGTTGCACGGCTTCGATGCCAGGACGCCGATCGCCGAAGTGCTGTCCACGCTGGACGATCTCGTGCGCGCCGGCAAGATCCGCTACACGGGCGTATCGAATTTCTCCGGCTGGCATCTGATGAAGTCTCAGGACATCGCGGACCGCTATGGCTATCCGCGCTACGTCGCGAATCAGACTTACTACTCGCTGGTCGGCCGCGACTACGAGTGGGAGTTGATGCCGCTCGGCGTCGACCAGGGCGTGGGCGCGGTGGTGTGGAGTCCGCTCGGCTGGGGGCGTCTGACCGGCAAGATCAAGCGCGGCCAGCCGCTGCCCGATTCGAGCCGGCTACACAAGACCGCCGACATGGGCCCGCCGGTGCCGGACGAGTACCTGTTCCGCGTGCTCGATGCCATCGACGAAGTGGCGGCCGAAACCGGCAAGACGGTGCCGCAGATCGCGTTGAACTGGCTGCTGCAACGGCCGACGGTGTCGACGGTGCTGATCGGCGCGCGCAACGAGGAGCAACTGCGGCAGAACCTCGGCGCGGTGGGCTGGAATCTGACGCCCGAGCAGGTTGCGAAGCTCGACGCGGCGAGCGCCGTGCGTCCCGCGTATCCGTACTGGCATCAGGAAGGATTCGCTGAACGTAATCCGAAGCCGGTGTGAGCGCGCGGTTGCTCATGCTGAAGTGCGACGCTCCGGTTCGATGTCATTGCGCGAGTGCGGCCGGAGCGGCGAACAGCTCTGCGTAGTAGCGGCGGCCCGCTTCGATATGCGGGCCGAACGCGAAACCTTGCGCGAGCATCGCGTCGAACTCGGTGCGTTCTATTTTCATCACGTAGCTGTGCTCGGTAATGACGACTCGGCATGAGTGGTTGGTCACCGTGGCGCTGAACCATTTGCCGGCGCTTGCATGATCTGCCGCATGCGCATGGCCGCCGGCTTCGATCTGCCAGCCGCCGTTCAGCAGAATCCAGAAGGCTTGATCGCGCGCGTCTGCCGCGCCGCCGTCGCATTGCGCGACGACGGTGCCGGCAAGCGCTTCCCATTCGTGCGAGTGGCCGATCACCCAGCGTAATTGCTCGGTCGTGAGGCTCGTGAAGAACGGCGTGTGCTTCAACAGATGAAGGTACGTGACCGACGGTTCCATGGTCGTGCTCCGCGTGGTGATGGAAGCGGTAAGCGGTGGAGGCGGGACATCGCAGGCGGTGGCGAGCAAGGGCAGTAGTGCCGCGCATGTGATCAAGGTGGGGCATTTCATAGCTTGGGGGTTCAGATGGTTCCGGCAGTTGCGAGTGGGAACGGGGCTCGCGGGGTGCAGCAAGAGACAAGCAGCAAGCAGCAACCACGCAACTTCGCCGCCGCCGATCTCGCCCACTTGCCGCCTGACATCACACCGCGAACCTCATCGCCTGACCCGCGCCTCCAGCAAATCCCCCATCCCAATCCGCCGCGCAAACTCGATTCGCACCCGCTCCGACACCTCGAGCACTTCGCGCGCGCCATCACCGACGAAGTCGATCACCGGTCGCATCGGCCGTTCACCCGACGGCAACCCGACGATCCGCACGACTTCATCGGCGACAGCTTGCGGATCGGCGTCGTCAGGCGTGAGTTCGGACAGGCGCTCGCCGATCCGGTCCATCACGCCGTCATAGCGTGCATACGCGGCCGCGCGTGCGGCGTCGGCGGGATTGCCGGCGCTCGGGAAGTGCTCGGTGCCGCGCGTGAACGCGCCCGGCACCACGATCGAGGTTTCAATCCCGAAGCGCGCGATCTCATACGCCAGCGTGACCGCCAGCGAATCCATCGCGGCCTTCGCGGCGCCGTACGGACCGAGGAACGGCGGAAAGCCGCCCTTCGTCGTCGAACTGCTGATCCACACCATCAGCCCCGCTTCCTGCTCACGCAGATAGGGCAGCACCGCGCGATTGACGCGTTGCGCGCCGAACACGTTGGTGTCGAACACCTTCATCATTTCCTCGGGCGTGAAAGCCTCGCTCGGGCCGACCACCAGGTGCCCGGCGTTGTGCATCACCACGTCGAGCCGTCCCTGCTCGCGGACGATCGCCGCGGCAGCCGCATCGGCCGATTCTTGCGACAGCACGTCGAGTTCGAGTGGGTGCAGCTGGATGTCCTTCAAGTCGGCGAGCGCGCGCAACGCATCGGCGCGCGGCTGGTTGCGCCCTTCGACATCGCGCATCGTCGCGTAGACGATATGGCCGGCTTCGGCCAGCGATTGGGCAGTGAGTTTGCCGATGCCCGTACCGGCGCCCGTGACCAGGATGACGTTCTTGCGCATTGTTTCGCTCCGTTTCGATTAGATCCGATCAATTCGATTCGATGAAAGTGATCTGAGCGCGGAAGCCGCGCCGCAAAGATTCGCGACGCGTGTCCAGCGTCTGACCCGCTGTGATCAGCGCCCGTGCAGCGCGTCAGGCGACGCCGCCGTTGGCGCGCAGGATCTGACCGTTGACCCAGCCCGCGTCCGCACCGGCGAGGAACGCGACCACCGCCGCGATATCGTCCGGTTGGCCGAGGCGTTGCAGCGGCGGCATCTTCGCGAAGTTCTGGATCTGTTCGTCGGTCTTGCCGTCGAGGAACAGCGATGTCGCGATCGGACCCGGCGCCACCGCGTTGACGGTGATGTTGCGGCCGCGCAGTTCCTTCGCGAACACATGCGTGAACGCTTCGACCGCCGCCTTGGTCGCGTTGTAGATCGCGTAGCCCGGCATGTTCAGCGCGAGCGTGGTGCTCGAAAAGTTGACGATGCGGCCGCCGTCGTTCATCCGCGCGGCGGCATCGCGCAAGGTGTTGAAGGTGCCGCGCACGTTGATGTCGAAGGTCTGGTCGTACAGCGCGTCGCTGGTGTCGGCGAGCGGCAGGGTCTTGAGCACGCCGGCGTTGTTGATCAGTACGTCGACCTTGCCGAGCTGCTGCTCGGTGACCTCGAACATGCGGCGCACGTCGTCGGCTTTCGACACGTCCGCCTTCACCGCGATCGCCTTTGCGCCGGCAGCGGTGAGTTCAGCGACGAGCGCATCGGCTTCGGCGGAACTGGACGCGTAGTTGATGGCGACCGCGAAGCCATCCTTCGCGAGACGTTGCGCGACGGCCGCACCGATGCCACGGGATGCGCCGGTCACGATGGCGACTTGAGCGGTGTTCAGCGTGTTCATGATTCGTGTCCTTCGATGTGGTGAGTGGGTGAGACGAATCATGGATGCTTTCCGGGCATAGATAATCGGGTTGGGCCGGACATCATCATTCCATTTGCTTCAACAATTGGCGGCGGCAAACCGCTGGGGCGTCGACCATGGATCGTTTCGAGGATCTGCTGGTGCTCGTGCGGATCGCCGCGCGTTAGAGTTTCACGCGCGCCGGCAGGTGCCGCAGTACCGCGTCGCGGGAGAGCTGGCGGCAGGTCGCCTCAAAATCATCCTCGCGGATTTTCCCCGCCGCCTATGCCGGTTGCGGTGTTGTATCCGCGGAGCCGGCAGTTGTCGTCGCGCGTGCGGGTGTTTGCGCCCTGGCTGCGGAATATTTTTGAAGCGGGGGAGGAGCGCGAGGAGCGTGAATGGGTTCGTGCAATGAGGCTGTTCGCATGAGCGTCACTCCCTGACCGGTTGCGGGTGCGCTCACGAGCCAGGCGCGCTCGCCGCCGTCGCCGACCACGCACCGAACCGCGCCCGCTCATGCGGTGCGTTGAAATCCTGAACCGGCCCGAACGGCACGATGCCGGTCGGATTGATGCTGCGATGGCTCTCGTAGTAATGCCGCTTGATGTGCATGAAATCGACCGTCTGCGCGATGCCCGGCAGTTGATAGATATCGCGCGTGTAGGCGGCCAGGTTCGGATAGTCGGCGATGCGGCGCAGATTGCACTTGAAGTGACCGACATATACCGCGTCGAAGCGGATCAGCGTGGTGAACAGCCGGATGTCCGCTTCGGTCAACTGCGCGCCGGCCAGATAGCGTTGCGTCGCGAGTTGCGCGTCGAGCCAGTCGAGCGTGTCGAACAGCGGCGTCACGGTTTCCTCGTACGCTTGCTGGGTGGTGGCGAAGCCCGCTTTATAGACACCGTTGTTCAGCGTGTCGTAGACCCGCGCGTTGATCGCGTCGATTTGCGCGCGCAGCGGCGCCGGATAGAAATCGCCCGGTTTCGCGCCGAGGTCGTCGAAAGCCGAGTTCAGCATCCGGATGATCTCCGACGACTCGTTGCTGACGATGGTCGCCCGCTGCTTGTCCCACAGCACCGGCACCGTGACGCGGCCGCTGTAGTGCGGATCGGCGGCCGTGTAGACCTGGTGCAGCAGCGTCGCGTGATTGACGCTGTCGGGCACGACGCCGGGGCCTTCCGCGAAGGTCCAGCCGTTCTCCAGCATCAGCCAGTGCACGACCGACACATCGATCAGCGCCTCGAGGCCCTTGAGCGCCCGCACGATCAGCGTGCGATGCGCCCACGGGCACGCGAGGCTCACATACAGGTGATACCGCCCGGCTTGCGCCGCGAAGCCGCCGACGCCGCTTGGCCCCGCCGCGCCGTCCGCGGTCACCCAGTTGCGGAACGCCGCGTCCTTGCGCACGAAGCGTCCGCCGGTCGATCTCGTGTCGTACCAGCGGTCCTGCCATTGACCGTCCACTAAAAGTCCCATGTCCTTCCTCCTGGTGCGCGCGTTGCGATGCGAATGCACTGGCGGCGCGCAATGAATGTTCCACCTGCGGCTGCGAGCCGGCGGGCGTGGTTCGTGCGATTTTCCCGAACTCACCTCGCAGTCACCTTTCGAAAGCGAATTGCCGCTATATACGCATAGTGAACTAGCTTCTCCGCTTTGCCGTACCATCTTTGCGTCGAACTCGTTCGAAGGAATGGAACATGTTGTCGGAAGACGAACTGGCTTTGCTCGACGCGATTCGCGAGACCGGCAGTCTGTCGCGCGCGGCGGCGCGCCTGGGCAAGGCGCCGTCCACGGTCTCGCATGCGGCGCGACAACTCGAAACGCGCTTCGACGCACTGCTGTTCGACCGGCGCCGCTACCGTCTGCAACTGACGCCCGCCGGCCAGCTTCTCGCCGATGAAGCCGGGCGACTGATGCTCGACATGGCGCGCATGACGCAGCGCGTTCGGCAGATCGCGAGCGGCTGGGAGGACCGGCTGTGGGTGGTCACGGACGAGATCCTCGAATTCGAATTGCTGATGCCCGTGGTGCGCGCATTCGATGCGCTGAACTCCGGCGTCAAGCTGCGCTTCACGCACGAAGTGCTGAGCGGCACGTGGGAGGCGTTGCGCGACGGCCGCGCGGATCTGATCGTCGGCGCGACCAATGAGCCGCCGGCGATTCCCGGTCTGCGCTGGTTCGAACTCGGCGTGATGGACTGGGTGTTCGCGGTGTCGCCGCGTCACCCGCTGGCGGCCGTCGAAGGGCCGCTCGGCCGCGAGCGGATACTCGAGCATCGCGCGGTGGTGGTGGCCGATTCGTCGCGTGCGACGGCGGGACGCGCGTACGGATTGATAGGCGGACAGGCGTCGCTGGCGGTGCCGAGCATGCGGGCGAAGATTCTCGCGCAGCGCGACGGCTTGGGTGTGGGATGGCTGCCGCGCCAGCGGGTGGCATCGCTGCTCAAGAAGGGCGAACTGGTCGAGAAGGCGAGCGCCGACCCGCGCGAGCCGAACGTGTTGTACGTCGCCTGGCGCGGCGATCATGAGGGACGCGCGCTGCAATGGTGGCTCGAACAGCTGCGGCAGCCGCGCCTTGCGAAACGCCTCGTGCGGGGCGTGGATCTGGTGGTCGGCGGGTGATCGGCGCGTAACTGACAAACCATCGGCCGTTGGCTCACAACGGGCAAGCGGCAAGCCAGCGCCGTTCGCCGAGCCACGCGCGACAGCTTCTTTTCCCAGCCCGCGTGCCTTCTCGTGGGATCATACGCACCGTGCCGGGCGATAGCGCTTTTGCACAGCACGCCCGAAGGAAATCCTCCCTGGGCACGCCATAACAGGAGCAACACGATGATCGAAGGACTGGTGGGCGGACGTGTATACGGCGAGGCGCAGATCCGCACGGGGCAGAACGGCAGGCGCTTCGTGACCTGCAAGGTGCGCGCGGCCACCAACGACGGCGACACGATCTTCGTCAACGTGATCGCGTTCGACGACGACGTGCAAACCGCGCTGCTCGCGTTGAGCGACGCCGACAGTGTCGCGCTGAGCGGCACCCTGACGCCCAAGGTCTGGACCGACAAAAATGGCCTGGTCAAACCGGCCGTGGACATGATTGCCCACAAGCTGCTAACGGCCTACGACGGCCGCCGCGATGAAGGTGAATGAGGCGAATTAGCCGCAAGAGAAGTTTTCGCGGACTTGCCGCCAGCATCGTTCAGATACTCGACGAAACGGTCGGCGACCGGCTCCGCGTCGCCGCTCCTGCGCAACAGCAGCACCTGCGATAGCAGCGTCTCGCCGCGCAACGGCAGAAAGCAGACCCACGGGTCCTCAATCTGCCGCAACGTATAAGGCACCAGCAAGGCACCAGCGCGACCCCCATCCCGAAGCCGACCATCGTAACGACGGTTTGTCACAACCGCGCCTCATGGCGAATCAATGGACTGAAACCCGCGCTCACGCACTGCGCGATGATCAGATCGTGATAGTGCGGCGATACGGTGCGCGGAAACAGAATGAACGGCTCCTGCGCGAGCGCGCGCAGATCGACGCGGTGCTTGCGCGCGAGCGGATGATCTACGGGCAGACAGCACAGGAACGGCTCGGAAAATACCGGCGAGGAAATCACGTCGGACGGGAAATTGCCTCAATGCGCGCGGTCCATGTCGATCTGCATCTGCTGGACCGCATGTACCTGCTCGCTGGTGTTCATCTCCTTCAGCACGATTTCGACGCCCGGATAGTCGGCCTCGAAGCGGCTCACCGCCTGCGGCATTCCACGGTACAGCATCGAATTCACGAAGCCGATCCGCAGGCAGTCCGGCGGGGTTGATCCTGTCGCTACTCGCGTTTCGCGCGGTGGCGTCGATGGATAAGGACGCGTTTCTCGCCTGGGGCAGGCGCCTGCCGTTTCTCGACAGCGCGGTGCTGGTGGTGGTCGGCCTGCTGATCCGCTCGGGGGTCGACGAATCGCCGGAATTCCGCGCGCTCTGAAAGCGCAACGGCGGGTGATCGCGCTGCCGGTCGCCGACGTGCTGCGCGACGCGTGGCGGACCGTGTTGCTGTGCCTCGGCGGCCCCGTGCTCGCGCATCGCTATCCGGGCGCGTGGTGGTCGCTCGCGGTGTTCGATAGCTGTCTGGCCGGCGTTTCTCTGGTGTGCATCGGTACGCTGGAGCGTCGCAAGCAAGGCGCGGCGCATGGCGCCGTCGAGGCGGCTTAAATCGGCGGCTGTTCCGCGCGCCGGGCCGTGGCGCGCGGAAAAAATTCGAAAGAAATCGGAAAGAAATCGTTTTTCGTGGTTAACCCCACGTCATGCGCGGCCGACATGATGTCATCCTCAAGCGCAAACGCCGCCGGGCCTTCAGGCGGACGGACAAGACGACGGGGGAAATCAACATGAATCGCTTTCGTTCGCTGGGTGTGGCGGCTGGCGCGGCGCAGCTCGCCAGTGCCGACATCCTGAGCAGGATGAGCACCGCGCCGCGCCGCGCCGGCACGGCGCGGCCGTTCGACCTGTTGCTGGAGCCGCGAAGCTGGCAAGGCCCGGCTGCGCCGCACGCGGCGAACGCGCAGTTCAAGATCCACATGTTCGACACGATGCGCGCGTTCGAAAAACGCGGCGTCGATGCGATCGTGCTGCCGTGCTTCCTCAGTCATACCTTCATCGACGAACTCACCGCGAACCTCACCGTGCCGGTCGCCAACATCATGACGGCGCTGGTCGCGCATGTACAGCGCACGTTTCCGTCGGTGCGGCGGATTGGCGTGCTGACTTCCGGGGCCATCCGCGAAAACGGCCTCTTTGAACGTTATTTCGACGCCGCGCGCTTCAGCGTGCTGCATCCACGTGACGGCGCCGGGGTGGACTGCGTGACGAGCGCCGTGTATGGCGACGAGGGCATCCGGAACGGACGCGTGCACGGCCGGCCAGTCGAATTGCTGCGCGCGGCTTGCGCGGATCTGGTCGCGCAGGGGGCCGAGATCATCGTGCCGGGACTGGCCGAAATCGGCCTCGTGTTACGCGCGCTCGGCCTGTTCGGCGTGCCGCTCGTCGACGCCAATCAGGTCTACGCGCGCTATGTCGCGGCGGGCCGGTACGCGCAGCAGGAGCGGCGTTTCAAGCTGGGCGTGGTGGGTGGCGTCGGTCCCGCGGCGACTGTCGATTTCATGGCCAAGCTGGTCCGCAATACGCCGGCCACGCGCGACCAGGACCACATCAAGGTGATCGTCGAACAGAATCCGCAGATTCCGGACCGCACCGACGCGCTCGTCGGCAACGGCGCCGACCCGACGCTCGCGCTGTATGCCGCGTGCAAGACCCTGGAAGAAGGCGGCGCGGATCTGATCGCGATTCCGTGCAATACCGCGCATGCATTCGTCGAGCGGATTCAGCCGGGGTTGGGCGTTCCGATCGTCAACATGCTGACCTGTACCGCCGATTACCTGCGCGAGACGTTCCCGGGCTTGCACGAAGTCGGCGTGCTGGCCACGTCCGGCACGCTCGCGAGCCGGGTCTACGAACAGGCGCTCGATGCGCGCGGCTTCGCACAGATCGCGCCGGCCGCGCCTGCGCAGGCGCGTCTGATGAACGCCATCTACGGCCCGCGCGGCGCGAAGGCGGGCTACACCTCGGGCGAATGCAGCGACGACCTCGCGGCCGCCGTCGACGATCTGGTCGCTCAAGGCGTGCAGGTGATCGTGCTGGCCTGCACCGAGTTGCCGCTGTTGCTGCGTGATGCCGTGCTGGCGTGCCCGGGCGGGCGGGTGCTGCGGGTCGTCGATCCGACCGAGGTGCTGGCGCGGCGCTGCGTCGCGTATGCGCTTGGCGGCGGCAGTGCGCAAGGCGCCGTGACCGGCTCGGCTGAGTTAGCCGAGGGCGGCCGGTTCGGCGTGGCAAGCGCGTACGGCTAGGAGCGGTTTGCCGCGCTCGCTCGCCTGTGCTGCATGGGTGCGGCACGCGGCAGGTAGCGGGCGCGAGATGTTTCGCGATGCTGGGCTCTCTGGCGCCGCCTGGCCCTCGTCGCGCTCCGTGCTCCCCTCTGTGCTGCCCTCTTTGTACCCTTTTGCCGCCGCGCGCGGCTCAAACAATCCTTTCCCGATTGGCACAACGCTTGCGGCCCGCCGGCACGGCGCGAGTTTTTTTGTCGCCAGGGAAGGCCCGAAGCGCGGCACCAATCCCGCCGCTTCGCGTCATGGAAAACTGTATAGATATACAGTATAGTATCCCGTTGCAAGCCGTGGCTCCGGTCCGCATATCGCGTTCGCCGCGTAGGCGCACCGCCGCCGGCTGCACCGAACTTGCGCGGTCGCGAGGCGTCCGTGAGAGTGGCCCACTCATTCAGACGGTCGGAAAAATTGTCATCTAACGGCACTATCAAGATTCGCGGCGCGCGCCAGCACAACCTCAAGAACGTCGATCTCGACGTGCGAACCGGCGAAATGACGGTCGTCACCGGGCCGTCCGGCTCGGGCAAATCGAGCCTCGTGTTCGACACGCTGTACGCGGAAGGGCAGCGGCGCTACGTCGAAACGTTCAGCGCCTACGCCCGGCAGTTTCTGGACCGCATGGACCGGCCGCAAGTCGACCGGGTGGACGGCGTGCCGCCCGCCATCGCGATCGACCAGACCAATCCGGTGCGCAGTTCGCGCTCCACCGTCGGCACCATGACGGAACTCAACGATCACCTGAAGCTGCTCTATGCGCGCGCGGCCGAACTGTTCGATCGCAAGACCGCGCAGCAGGTGCGCCACGACACGCCGGAAACCATCTACGCCGAATTGCTCGAGCGCACCGCGCAAGACGAGCCGCGGCTGGTCGTCACGTTCCCGGTCGAGTTGCCGGAGTCCGCGTCCGAGCAGGAAGTCGAGCAGTGGCTGTCGGCGAGCGGCTATACGCGTGTGCAGGCGCAGCGCGAAGTCGATTCGCCCACCGGCAGGCGCAAGCTGCTCGATGTGGTGGCCGACCGCTTCCGCCTGCGTTCGGTCGACAAGCAGCGGGTGGTCGAGGCGATCGAGGCGTCGCTCAAGCGCGGCGGCGGGCGCGTCAACATTTACGTGCTGCCGGCCACGCAAGACGGGCCGCAGAGTCAGGACGCCGAGCCGCAAATCTGGCGTTTTTCCACGGGCCTGCACAGTCCGGAAAGCGACCTGCGTTACGCCGATCCGCAACCGGCGCTGTTCTCGTTCAACTCGGCCTACGGCGCGTGCGAAGTCTGCCGCGGGTTCGGCCGCGTGATCGGCGTCGATCTCGGGCTGGTGATTCCCGACGCACGCAAGACGCTGCGCGACGGCGCGATCAAGCCGATGCAAACGCCCGCGTGGAAAGAATGCCAGGACGACCTGATGCGCTACGCGGCGAAGGCCGATATCCGCCGCGGCACGCCGTGGGGCGAGCTGACGGACGCCGAGCGCGACTGGGTCATCAACGGTTCGCCGGATTGGAACGGCAAGTGGCAAAGCCATTGGTACGGGGTCAAGCGCTTCTTCGAATATCTCGAATCCAAAGCGTACAAGATGCATATTCGCGTGCTGCTGTCGAAGTACCGCAGCTACACGCCGTGCGAAACCTGCGGCGGCGCGCGTCTGAAAACGGAGTCGCTGCTGTGGCGCCTCGGCAGCAAAGCGAATGCGGACGAGGTACTGCCGGCCGCCCAGCGCTTCATGCCGCGCGGCGTCGAATGGCAGCGCGCGCAGCTCGAAGCGTTGCCGGGCCTGACCGTGCACGACCTGATGCTGATGCCGATCGAGCGCATCCGCCGCTTTTTCGACGAGATCAGCCTGCCGAGCGCGCTGCTCGACGACGCGCTGAAGCTGCTGCTCGCCGAAGTTCGCACGCGCCTCAAATACCTGTGCGATGTCGGCCTCGGCTATCTGACGCTCGACCGGCAAAGCCGCACGCTGTCGGGCGGCGAGGTGCAGCGGATCAACCTGACCACGGCGCTCGGCACGTCGCTGACCAAGACGCTGTTCGTGCTCGATGAACCGAGCATCGGCCTGCATCCGCGCGACCTGAACCGGATCGTCGAAGCGATGCACCGGCTGCGCGACGCAGGCAATACGCTGGTGGTGGTCGAGCATGACCCGTCCGTGATGCTCGCGGCGGATCGGCTGATCGACATGGGCCCGGGGCCGGGCGAGCGCGGCGGCTCGATCATTTTCGACGGCGCGCCCGAGGCGATCCGTGCGTCCGGCACGCTGACCGGCGAGTATCTCGCGGGCCGCCGGCATGTGGCGGACGCGGCGCACTGGTCGCAACGTCCGGTGGACGCCAACACGCCGCGCATCGTGCTCGAAGGCGCGACGGAACACAATCTGCGCGATGTCACGGTTGAAATTCCGTTGCAGCGGCTCGTCTGCGTGACGGGCGTGTCGGGCTCCGGCAAATCCACGCTGCTGCAGGACGTGCTGTATCCGGCCATGGCGCGGCACTTCGGGCTCGCCACCGAATCGCCGGGCGCGTTCAGAAGCCTCACCGGCGCGGATCAGGTCACCGACGTGGTGTTCGTCGACCAGTCGCCGATCGGCAAGACCGCGCGCTCGAATCCGGCCAGCTACGTCGGCGCGTTCGACGAAATCCGCAAGCTGTTCGCGAAGGCGCCGCTCGCACAACAACGCGGCTACGGCCCCGGCATGTTCAGCTTCAACTCGGGCGACGGCCGCTGTCCAACCTGCGGCGGCTCGGGTTTCGAACACATCGAAATGCAGTTCCTGAGCGACGTGTATCTGCGCTGCCCGGATTGCGACGGGCGCCGCTATCGTGCGGAGCTGCTCGAAGTGAAGATCGAGCGCGGCGAGCCGGCGCGTGCGCTGAGCATTGCCGACGTGCTGGAATTGACCGTCAGCGAGGCCGCTGCTTACTTCGCGAAGGACGCCGAAGTATTGCGCGTATTGCAGCCGATCATCGATGTCGGCCTCGAATACGTGAAACTCGGCCAGCCGGTGCCCACGCTGTCCGGCGGCGAGGCGCAGCGGCTCAAGCTCGCGGGCTTCCTCGCCGAATCGGCGCAGCCGCGCAATGCGCGCAGCGCGAAGCAACCGGTCGCGAAGCGTCTGTTCATGTTCGACGAACCGACCACCGGCCTGCATTTCGACGACATCGCCAAGCTGATGCAGGCGTTCGGCAAACTGCTTGCCAGCGGACATTCACTGATCGTGATCGAACACAATCTCGACGTGGTTCGCGCGGCCGACTGGCTGATCGACCTCGGTCCCGAAGGCGGTGACGGCGGCGGCCGCGTGCTGTGCGCGGGCA
The DNA here is from genome assembly GCF_046027075.1 of Paraburkholderia sp. RL18-085-BIA-A. Lineage (NCBI taxonomy): Bacteria > Pseudomonadati > Pseudomonadota > Betaproteobacteria > Burkholderiales > Burkholderiaceae > Paraburkholderia > Paraburkholderia sp. RL18-085-BIA-A. The sequence continues at coordinate 51,868 of NZ_JARESU010000044.1, forward strand.
CGCCGGAAGAGGTCAAGCAGTGCCCGCAATCGCATACCGGCGAAGCGCTGCTGCAATACGACCGCGCGATGGGCGCGGTGGCCGAGACGGAGTCGCCCGGCATGCCATTGCAAAAGGCGCTGAGCGCGGCGCGCGCGCGCCGGGCGATCGAAGGCGAGGACGTGGTGCGCATCGTCAATGCGCGCGAGCACAACCTGAAAGCACTGGACGTGGACATCCCGCACGGCAAGTTCAACGTAATTACCGGCGTGTCCGGTTCGGGCAAGTCCACGCTCGCTTTCGACATTCTGTTTCATGAAGGGCAGCGCCGTTATCTCGAGTCGCTGAATGCGTATGCGCGTTCCATCGTGCAGCCGGCCGGGCGGCCCGAAGTCGACGCGGTGTACGGCATTCCGCCGACCGTCGCAATCGAACAGCGGCTCTCGCGCGGCGGCCGCAAGAGCACCGTGGCGACCACGTCCGAGGTGTGGCACTTCCTGCGGCTGCTCTACGTGAAGCTCGGTTTGCAGCATTGCATTCACGACGGCGCGCCGGTCACGTCGCAAAGCGTGGAATCCATTGCGGCGCAGCTATTGCGCGACCACAAGGGGCAGCACGTCGGTTTTCTGGCGCCGCTGGTGGTGAACCGCAAGGGCGTCTATACCGATCTCGCGAAATGGGCCAAAGCGCGCGGCAATACGCATCTGCGCGTGGATGGCGAATTCGTGCCGGTGGACCCGTGGCCGAAGCTCGATCGCTTTCGCGAACACACGATCGAATTGCCGGTGGCCGACCTCGTCGTGTCGGCGGATCATGAGGCCGACTTGCGCGAGGCGCTCGACCGCGCGCTGGAAGTGGGCAAGGGCGTGATGCATCTGCTGGCGCCGCTCGATGGTCTGCATGATGCGATCAACGGCGGCCGTCCCACGGCGAAGCTCGGCGCGGTGAAGGTGCTGTCCACCAAACGCGCGTGTCCGGTGTGCGGCACGAGCTATCCGGAACTCGACCCGCGCATGTTCTCGTACAACAGCAAGCACGGCTGGTGCACGACCTGTGTCGGCACGGGTCTGTCGCTTACGCGTGAACAACGCGCCGCCTATGACGACACAATCGTCGTCGACGACAATCGCGGCCGCGAGCAGAGCTTGCCGTCGGAGGAGCAGGAGCCCGAAGGACTCGTCGACGAACCGTGTCCGGATTGCTCGGGCACGCGCCTGAACCCGACCGCGCGCGCGGTCACGTTCAACTCGCAGGCGATCGTCGATGTCGCGCAATGGACCGTGTCGGACACGCGCGCGTGGATCGATACGTTGGAGATGAGCGGCCGCGACGCGGAAATCGCGCGCGACGTGATCAGCGAAATCGGCAGCCGCCTGCAATTTCTGGAAGAGGTCGGGCTCGGCTACCTGAGTCTCGATCGCGCGGCGCCGAGCCTGTCGGGCGGCGAGGCGCAGCGCATCCGGCTCGCGGCGCAGCTCGGCAGCAACCTGCAAGGCGTGTGCTACGTGCTCGACGAGCCGACCATCGGCCTGCATCCGCGCGACAACCAGATTTTGCTGAACGCGTTGCGCAAGCTGGGCGAAAAGGGCAATACGCTGGTCGTCGTCGAGCATGACGAAGACACGATCCGGCGTGCCGATCACATCATCGACATCGGGCCGGGTGCGGGCAAACGCGGCGGCTCGCTGATCGCGCAGGGCAGCGTGGCGGACCTGTCTGCGCAGCCCGATTCGCTGACCGGACAGTTTCTCGCGCAGCCCATCGTGCATCCGTTGCAGCCGCGCCGTGAAGTGGTCGCGTCGGGCAAACGCGCGGCCGCGGTGCCGGAGAACTGGCTGACCGTGCATGGCGGCAAGCTACATAACTTGCGCAATGTGACGGTCGGCATTCCGTTGTCGCGGCTGGTGGCGGTGACCGGCGTCAGCGGGTCAGGCAAGTCGACGCTTGCGCGCGATGTGCTGATGACCAATCTGCTGGATGCGGTCGGGCGCTCGGTGCTGTCGTCGCCGGCCACGCGGCGCGCGCGCGCGGCGGCCGAGGACAAGCCGGCCGCGAACCGACGCTCCAGCGTGCTGGCGCGCTCGGCGCCGCGCGCGCCGCTGAACGTCACGCATGCATGGCAAGGCTGCGCCTCGATCACCGGCTGGGAGAGCATCGACCGCGTGCTCGAAGTCGATCAGACGCCGATCGGCAAGACGCCGCGCTCGTGTCCGGCCACGTACATCGGCGTGTGGGACGCGATCCGCAAGTTGTTCGCGGGCACACTGGAAGCGCGCGCGCGGGGCTATACAGCATCGCGATTCTCGTTCAATACCGGCGAAGGCCGTTGCCCGGCTTGTGAGGGGCAGGGCGTGCGCACGATCGGCATGAGCTTCCTGCCCGATGTGAAAGTGCCGTGCGACGTTTGCCACGGGCAGCGCTTCAATCCCGAGACGCTCGCCGTCACGTGGCGGGGCAAGAATATCGGCGACGTGCTGACGATGGAAATCGACGAAGCCGTCGAGTTCTTCGCACCCATCTCGAACATCGCCCATCCGTTGCAGTTGATGAAGGATGTCGGGCTCGGCTATCTGACGCTCGGCCAGCCGTCGCCCACGTTGTCGGGCGGCGAAGCGCAGCGGATCAAGCTCGTCACCGAGTTGAGCAAGGTGCGTGACGACATCACACGGCGCGGTCAGAAGTCGCCGCATACGTTGTACGTGCTGGATGAGCCGACCGTCGGCTTGCATATGGCTGACGTCGCGAAACTGATTCGCGTGCTGCATCGTCTCGCGGATGGAGGCCATAGCGTGGTCGTCATCGAGCACGATCTCGACGTGATTGCCGAAGCCGACTGGATCATCGATCTCGGTCCGGAAGGTGGCGTGGGCGGCGGGGCGATCGTCGCTGCGGCAAATCCGGAAGGCTTGTCCCGCGTCGCGGCGAGTCACACCGGCGCGGCGTTGCGGCCTGTGCTTGCGCGAACGCAGAACGGCGCGGTTGTGGTCGCGGGCGAGGGCACAAACGGGTGATACAGCAAAGCGGCGCAAATGCATTTGCGCCGCTTTGCCTGGCCGATGCATGCGTGGGTCCGTGCGGCTTGACAGACCATCGCCTTGTGGCGCGCGGATGGTTTCCTGCAGCGGCGATTCAGCTTGGGCCATGCATCTCGACGATCGTGCCGCGACCGTCGAGATGCGCGCCGTTTGCGGCTGTGCGTAAAAAGCCTATTCCGTATCCGTATAATTGCTGCATTGCGTTAATCATCTGACGTATAAAGGCGCCACGCTAAATGGGCGCTTAAATCATACGTAAATAAACTGCGATGTTTCAAAATTGAATCAATTTTGAGTGCCTTGAAAATTGTCGCGGAATCCAGCGGTTGGGTACACTTCGGAATATCGGACTTCATCGCCTGAATTAGACCGGTAAATTCCCAATTTGCGAATAAAAAGCCGATTGGATGGGGATTATCTTGCGGATATTGGAGTTCAGGTTTGAAACACTTTAGAAGTCCACCGAAAGCTTCTCACTGTCACAAAGTCATTCTTCGCAGATTCTGAAAGTCTCTGCCTATATCCCGTGAAATCCAGGCTGAGCATGCTTTTCCGGGAAGCGGCCCAAGCAGGACCACTGCGCCTGCAGCGCAGTCCGCGAACTCGTCACACTGTCATATCGAACACGCGATAACTGTTTTCTTCATACATTCGTTCGCGTGATGACGATTTGTTTTTCAAATTTACTATAGCGATCTATTCCGCTAATATCACGCATAATCCGTTAAATGGCGTTGCCGGCGGTTTTAAACCGAAAATAAATTCATTCGCTCGCCACGGCTGGCTAGCTGCCTAGCTGGCTAGCGGGGCTTCGGGGTCCACAACGTATGACCGTTTGGGGAGAAATCATGCCGCACATGCACCTTGATACTGCGAGAATTACCTGGCTGCATACGCCTACCGTGAATGTGCGTACTGCAGCGCGGCGAATCGGCATTTTGCTGTTCGACGGCTTCTGGCTGCTAGGGCCTGGCACCGTGGTCGAGATGTTCCAGAGCGCCAACGAACTCGCGGGCTCGCGCGCCGGCGAGGAGCCACCTTATGAAGTGCAGTTTCTGTCGCTGGACGGTGGCAGCGTCGCCAGTTCGTCCTCGGCGCGAATCTGGACCGAACGTATCGACCCACGCTATAGCAGCGGTTTCGACGTGCTGTTCATCGCGGGCGGCTACGGCGCGCGCGAGGCCGCGCGCGACGAGCGGCTGCTCAACTGGCTGCGCACGGTGCAGGCGCGCACCCGGGCGATCGAAACGATCGGCGAAGGCCGGCTCGTGCTGGAAGCCGCGGGACCCACCGACCATGACGGGCTGCAACTGAATCGCTACCCGGGCGGCGCGTCGAGCGAGGCTGCGCTGAACGCCGTCAACGACCGCCATGACTGCGCGCGCAGTGCGTTGATGTTCATCAAGCGCGACCTCGGCGCCGAACTCGCGCGCAGCGTCGCCGACCGCGTGATGCCGGGCATGGCCGCGACCTGGGTGCCGTTGCCGGCCGAGGGCGGCACGCTCAGCGTGGCCGAGAAGATCCGCGCCGCTGCGCGCTGGATGGAAGCGAACTGTGACCGTCCGGTGTCGGTGGCCGACGCCGCGCAGGTGGCGGCGATGAGCGAGCGCAATTTTCTGCGGCGTTTCAAGCACGAAATGCAGGTCACGCCTTCGGACTACCTGCTCCAGGTGCGGCTGCGCATCGCGTGCAACTTCCTCACCGAAACCGAATTGCCGGTCGACAAGATCGCGCGCCGCAGCGGCACCGGCAACGGCGATCGTCTCGCGAAAATCTTCCGCAAGCGCATGGCGCTGTCGCCCACGGAATATCGCGCGCGCAGCAGGGTGTCTAATGAGGCGTAGCATGTAAGCGGGCGACCGTGCCGACGGGTGCGCCTCATCGTTCGATGCGGCCGCCGCTGCGGCCATCATTTCGCCGGCCAGCCTTCTTACGAGCATAGTGGCAATGGGCAACAAGGTAATGGCGACGGCGTTGCCGGAGGTCAAGCTGATCGAGCCCGAGGTGTTCTGCGACGAATTCGGCTTTTGCTTCGAGAGCTTCAGCGCGGACGAGTTTGCCGACGACGTTTCGCAAGGTTTCAATTTCGTGCAGGACCGGCATCTGCGCGCGGTGCGCCGCGTGTTGCGCGGGCTGCACTATCAGGTGCAACGTCCGCAGGGACGGCTGATACGGGTGGTGGCGGGCGAGGTGTTCGACGTGGTCGTGGATGTGCGTCTCAATTCGCCGAACTTCGGCAAATGGAGCGGCGAACATCTGAGCGCGACCAATCAGCGGCAAATGTGGGTTCCGCCGGGCTTTGCGCACGGATTCGTGGTGCTGTCCGAGGTCGCCGAGTGCGTGTGGAAGACCACCGAGTACTGGTTCCCTGAACTCGAGCGCTGCATCTTGTGGTCCGATCCGGACATCGGCATCGAGTGGCCGATTGATTTCGAGCCGATCCTCGGCGCGAAGGATGCCGCCGGCCGCCGTCTGTACGAAGCGGAAAACATCGCCTGAATTGCATGTGAGTTTTTACGACATGGGGATGAGGGCACTCGCGCGCTCACCGACGGCAGCGACCCGGCGTGGGCGGCGATCCGTACGTTTCGTGACCCGCTGATAACCTGGAAGATGCCGTGTCGTGCTGCGCCGCTTCCAGTAGGCGCGCCATCCGGGCTTCGTGTCGAACGTGCGATGAGCAGGTATTGAAACCCCGATGCGGGCAGCAACTATTGCAATACCGTGTGGCAAGTATTGCATTGGCGCTTACCCTTGCATCGGGGCGTGCATGACACCTGCTAGCGTGCTGGTACGGGACGCCGTGGTCAGCGTCGCATCACGCCCATCAGCAAGGTGACGAGGAAGATCACCACGAAGATGAAGAACAGGACCTTGGCGATTTCCGTTGCGCCGGCGGCGATGCCGCCAAAGCCGAATACCGCCGCGATGATGGCGATGATGAAGAAGATTGCAGCGTATCGAAGCATGGGGCCTCCCACCGATGGATTGCTGAGTGAACGTCGAAACGGCGACTCGTCGTGGGCACTGCGCGCTTTTGACGAGTTATCTGCCGGTGTGCGGAATGCAGCAATAGGTGTGCCCAGCGGTGATGAGCAGGCGTGCGTTCTTCATAGGGTTCACCAGCTGCGATGCGATCGCCGTCGGCATACATGAGCACCGTTGCAATCAACTACCGCCAACGGTGATTTCGACCCGCCGGTTCTTCGCGCGGCGTTCAGCCGTGCCGTTAACGGCAACCGGTCCGCGTCCGCGCGGCCGGCCGCTTCATTGCGGCTCGCCGACACACCCGCCGCCTTGAGTATCCGCATGATCTGCTCCGCGCGCTGTCCGGACCATATCCGGTTCGACGCGAAGTCGCGGCTGCGGATCGGAACGTTGTCCGTATAGCCGCTCACCGTCACCTTGCCCGGCACTTTCGCGAGTTCCGCAGCGACTTTCACGACAAGAGGCGCCATCGACGGGTTCAGGCTTGCGCCGCCGGGCGCGAACATGTTGTCGCTGCGGAACGTGATCGACGTGCGAGACGCGACTTCTTCGAAACTGATGACGCCAGATGCGATCTCGTCGTTCAGAAGCTTGCAAGGATTGCTGCCTGGCGGGGCGGCGGACGGCGTCAGGTGATCGAGCCCGGCGCACAGACGCAGAAAACCGCCGTTATGTGATCCGCCAACGTTTGCGCGTGCGCAAATCCGTCACGCGGACCGCAAAAATGGTTCGGATAACGTATAAGCGTTGTCGCGTCACCCGCGCAGCCAGTGATAAACGATCGGCCCGCACAACACGCCCCACGTTACCGCGCAAATCAGCAGCGCAATCGTCACGGCCGCGCTGCCGCAGTCTTTCGCGCGTTTGGACAGCTCGTGGCGTTCGAGCGAAATCCGGTCGATGGCCGCTTCGATGCTCGAATTCAGCAGTTCCACCAGCAGCACCAGCAGCACCGACACGATCAGCAACACCCGCTCGATCGCGCCGACCGGCATCAGCAGCGCGGCGGGCACCAGGATCACCGCCAGCGCGGCCTCCTGACGGAACGCGCTCTCCTCGCGCAAGGTCGCGAGAATGCCGTCGCACGAGTGTCGGAGCGCGAATAATGCGCGCAGAGGACCACTACGTTTCGCGGTGGGACCGGGCGATGAGGATTCAGTCGGATTGCTCATGATCAGCGTGAAAATCGGCAAGGCGGCAGCATGCCTGAATGGTCACAAATTGTCACAGTTTTGTGCTATCTTTGCGCCGCCCTGATGGCACAGATCCGCCTCGTAAATCGGCAAACGAACACCAAAGAGTACAGCCGGCGCGCCGTGTCATCTCCCTTTCTGTGTCGGCTACGCCACGGGCGTGGCCCGTCATTCAAGATTTCGCCGGAGCTTCCGTATACACGGATAAAGAACCGCGGCGCGGTTGCGCAGCAATCCGTTTTTATTTTTCGCACGCTCGTGCGGTAGACCGAATTCGCACAGCGCCCGACATCGTCACGGGCGGACGGCCGAGGTCCAACAAGCTGATCTGTTCATGAAATCTGTCGTGTCGTTGTGCCTTTCGCTGACCGCCGCCGTCGGCGCTCTGTATGCGGCCGTATCGGCCGCCGCGCCGTCCTTGCCTCATGCACCGTCCGCGCTCGCGGCGTCGTCGCTTGCTGCCGTCTTGCCGCCGGCTGCCGTCGTCAACGTGGCCGCAGCCGCTGGCGCGAATGCCGCGAAGGCGATCGGCGCCGCTGACCCTGCCAGCACTGCGGCACCCGCCGCCGGCTCGACCACCACGCATCTGTCGTTCGCGGCGTTGGGCGCTTATCAGACGCTGAACCTGCGCGGGCTCGAGGATGCGCGCACCGTCAACGTCGGTGTGCGGCTCGACCGCGTGGTGACCGCCGCGCGGCTGCGTCTGCGCTACACGTATTCGCCGGCGCTGGTGTTTCCGCTCTCGCATCTGAAGGTGTCGATCAACAACGAAGTGGTCGCGACCGTGCCGTTCGATCGCGAGCATGCCGGCCAGGTCGTCACGCAGGAGATCGCGCTCGATCCGCGCTTTCTCACCGACTACAACCAGCTTGGCCTGCACCTGATCGCGCATTACACGCTCGACCATTGCGAAGACCCGGACAACTCCTCGCTGTGGGCCGACGTGAGTCCGGCGAGCGAGCTGATTCTCGACACCGCGCCGATTCGTTTGCCTAACGATCTCGCGCTGTTGCCCGCGCCGTTTTTCGATCGCCGCGACGTGAGCCGGCTGCGCTTGCCGTTCGTGTTGCCGGCCGCCGCCGACGACGCGACGCTGCGCAGCGCCGGCGTGCTGGCATCGTGGTTTGGCGCGCAGGCCGATTATCGGCAGGCGCGCTTTCCGGCCTTGTCCGCGTTGCCTGCCGACGCGCACGCGGTGGTGGTCGCGCGCAGCGCGCAACTGCCCGCCGATCTGAAGCTGCCGCCGGTCAACGGCCCGCTGCTGATGGTCACTGACAATCCCGCCGCGCCCGGCAAGAAGCTGCTGATCGTGACGGGCCGCAGCGCGGCGGAAGTCGATGAGGCCAGCGCCGCGCTCGTGCTCGGCACGACGGCGATGACGGGCCCGGCGGTGCAGATCGGCCAGATCGACATCGGCGCGCCGCGCAAACCGTATGACGCGCCGCGCTGGGTGGCGGTGGATCGTCCGGTCGCCTTCAAGGAACTGATCGACGATCCGAACCAGCTGCAGGTGCACGGCAGCGCGCCCGACGCGATCCGCCTGAACCTGCGCGTGCCCGCCGACCTGTTCTCGTGGAACGGCGCGGGCGTGCCGCTGAATCTGAAGTACCGTTACACGGCGCCGACGGTGCAGAACAACTCGGCGCTCGCTGTGCAGATCAACGATCAGCTCGTCAAGTCGTACCGGCTCGCGCCGGCCAGCGCCGACGACGCGCGCGGCCGTCTACAGCTGCCGCTGCTGTCGAGCAACGGCAACCGCTCGAGCAGCGCGCTCGACATTCCGGCGTTTCGCGTCGGCAGTTCGAACCAGTTGCAGCTGCGCTTCAATCTGGATTCGCAGAAGACCGGACTGTGCCAGTCGGTGGCGTCCAATCCCGTGCAGGCGGCGGTCGATCCCGATTCGACGATCGACTTCTCTGGCTTCGTCCATTACGCGCAGATGCCGAACCTCGCGTACTTCGCGAATAGCGGCTTCCCGTTCACGCGCTACGCCGATCTTTCGCAGACGGCGGTGGTGATTCCCGAGCATCCCGCGCCGCAGGAACTGGAAAGCATGCTGACGATGCTCGGCCACATGGGGCAATGGACCGGCTATCCGGCACTGCGCGTGCAGATCGCGCGGCCTCGCGAGCTCGCGCAGGTGACGGGCAAGGATCTGCTGGTGATCGGCGGCGACGCGTCGGCGCCGCTGCTCGCACGCTGGCGTCAGGCGTTGCCGTTGAGCATCGGCGCGTCGTCGCAGGAAGGCGGCGCGGACGGTCCGATCACGCGCGCGTCGTTTTCGGTGAAGGAGCAGTGGCGCAACGGCGCGCATCTGCCGGACGGCAGCGCGCGCATCGAGCGCGACGGACCGCTCGCCGCGCTGCTGGGCTTCGAATTGCCGGGCAGCAAGGGACGCAGCGTCGTCGCGTTGACAGCCACCGATCAGCAGCAGTTGCCGCAACTGCTCGACATGTTCGAAAAGCCGGACCGCGTCGCGCAATTGCAAGGCGACGTCGCGTTGTTGCGCGGCGGGGAAGTGGACAGCATGCGCGTGGGTGAACCGTATCTGGTCGGCTATGTGCCGTGGTATGCGCAGCTGTGGAGCCGCGCGATCCAGCATCCGGTGCTGCTGGGCGTGCTCGGCGCGATCGCCGGGCTGCTGCTGGCGATCGGCGCGTTCACCGCGTTGCAGGAACTGGCCGCGCGCCGCCGGGGAGTCTGATCGATGACGCCGGTGAAGTGCAAAGCGCCACGGCGGTGGGCGCGCGGCGATGTGCTGGCGGAGGCGGGCGCGGGTTCCGTCGCGGCGGCGGCGGTTGCGAGGACGGCAGGTTTTGCGGTGGCCGTGGCGGCGGTGATGGCGGTGATGGCGGTGATGGCGACGCGCGGGGTGGTTGCGGCGGAGGCGCCGGTGAGCGGCTCTGCCAACACAGTCAATGCAGCATCCGCCGGAATCTGCACGCCGTCCGAATGGCCGCGCTGGCAGCAGTTCAAACGCGACTTCCTTTCCGCCGACGGCCGCGTGATCGACGTCGGCTCCGCCGATTCGCGCACCGTCTCCGAAGGGCAGTCGTATGCGCTCTTCTTCGCGTTGGTCGCCAATGACCGCCCGGCCTTCGACACGATCCTGCAATGGACCGAACAGCATCTCGCGCAAGGCGACCTGACCGCGCATCTGCCGGCCTGGCTGTGGGGCCGCGCGGACGATGGACAGTGGCAGGTGCTCGACGCGAACGCGTCGTCGGATGCCGATCTGTGGATCGCCTATGCGCTGCTCGAAGCCGGCCGCGCGTGGCGCGAGCGCAGCTACACCGCGCGCGGCGCCGTGCTCGCGAGGCGCGTGCTCGACGAGGAAACCGCCACTGTTCCGGGACTCGGCCTGACGCTGCTGCCGGGGCCGGCCGGTTTTCATCCGGCTCCGGACGTGTGGCGCGTCAATCCGAGCTACTCGCCGCCGCAGGTCATTCGCGGCATCGCCACGCGGCTGCCGGACGATGCACGCTGGACGCGTCTTCTCGCCAGCACCGCCCACGTATTGACCGACGCCGCGCCGCACGGCTTCGCGCCTGACTGGGCGCTGTACCGCGCGAAGCAGGGTTTCGCGCCGGACCCGCAGACCCAGGCGGAGAGCGCATATAACGCGATTCGCGTCTATCTGTGGGCCGGCATGCTCGATCCGCGCGATCCGCTTGCGCCGGCGCTGCTCGCACACTTCGCGCCGTTCGCGGGCTTCATCGCCGCGCACGGTGCGCCGCCGGAAAAGGTCGACACGACCAGCGGCAGCGCGGGCGCGAACATGGGCAACGCCGGTTTTTCCGCGGCAGCCGTGCCGTTGCTCGACGCGCGCGGCGAGCATGCGCTCGCCGACGCGCAGATCGCGCGTGCCGAACAGCTCAATCGCGCGACGCCGAGCGGCTATTACAGCAGCGTGCTGAGCCTGTTCGCGCTGGGCTGGCGCGACGGCCGCTACCGGTTTGCCGCCGACGGCACCCTCGATCCGCAATGGAGTTCGCCGTGTCGCGTCGCTGTTCAATAGGCCGCGCGGTGTGGCTCCTCGTGCTCGCGTGGACGGTAGCGGCGAGTGGCGCGTGGGCGCGCTCCGTCGAGCCGGCGATGGCCCGCGTCGTGGCGCCGGGCGCGGCATCCAATGCGGTCGTTGTTGCAAGGCCGGGCACGTCCGCCGCATCCGTAGTCCCGCATGCCGCCATCCCCGAAGACCCCGCCGCGCAGCGCCTGTTCGCGACGGCCCGCATGTGGTCGACCAAACATCGCGACGATCTGGCATCGCAGGCAATCCACAAAGCGCTCCTGATCGCGCCGAATGATCCAACGCTGCTCGCGGAGCAGGTGCGCATCCAGCTGCGCCTCGGCCAGGCGCAAGCCGCGCAAACCACGCTCGCTCGTCTGCATGCGAACGCCCCGGGCGCGGCGTCGACGCAGCAGATCGAAGACGAATTCCGCGTCGCCACCAACGGCCGCCAGGAACTCGCGACGGTGCGTCTGCTCGCCCGCAGCGGTCAGTCCGCCGAAGCGTCGCGCCGCCTGCTGGCGCTGTTTCCGCACGGCGCGCCGTCCGGTTCGCTCGGCGCGGAGTACTACCAGATCATCGCCGGCACGCCCGAGGGCCGCGCGCAGGCGATCGGCGCGCTGCGTCAGCGGATCGCCGCCGATCCGTCCGATGTCGACTCGGCGCTGGTCCTCGCGAATCTGCTGAACGCGCGCGGCGACACGCGCGCCGAGGCCAATCGCATCGCGTGGAATCTGGCGACGCGTCCTGATTCGGATCAGTCGGCGTCGCTCGACGCATGGCGTCACGTGTTGCAATCGGCGGGTGGGGACCCGGCCTATCTGGCCGCGTTGCGCGTCTATCTGCAACTCGTTCCCGACGACACCGAATTCAAGGAGCGCGTCGCCGCGATCGAAGCCAGGCTCGACGCGCAGCGGCAACTCGAACGCAACCCCGACTACATCGCGCAGCAGCGCGGCTTGCAGGCGCTCGCGCGCAACGATCTGTCGGCCGCCGAGCCGCTGCTCGCACGTGCAGCACAAGCGCGCCCGGACGATGCCGAAGCGGTCGGCGGACTGGGTCTAGCGCGCATGCGGGCAGGGCGGCGCGACGAAGCCCGCGCGCTGTTTCTGCGCGCGGCCGCGCTCGCGTCGGACAACCGCGCGAAGTGGGAGAGCCTCGCGCGGGCCGCGCAGTTCTGGGGGACGCTCGCGCAAAGCCGCGACGCCGCCGCGGCCGGCCGGCCGCAGGACGCGGAGCGGTTCGCGCGCGCCGCGCTCGCGATGGAGCCAGGCAGCGCCGACGCGAAGCTGATGCTCGCCGATGCGCTGCTCGCGCAGCACGACTGGAGCGCTGCCGAGCCGCTGCTGCGCGAGTTGTTGGCCGCGCGCGAGCCGAGCATCGCGGCGCTGCGCAGCACGCAGACGCTGTTCGAGAACACTGGCCGCGCGGCGCAGGTCGAGCCTTTGCTCGACGCATTGCAAGGCCGCTTCAGCGCCGCCGACGATCGCCAGAGCCTCGCGCAACTGCGCGCCGATCTGCTCACGTCCCAGGCGGACAAACTGCTGGCCGCGGGCGAGCGCGGTCCTGCCGCGCAACGCTACGAAGCGGCTTTGCGCGCTGCGCCCGACGCGCCGTGGACGCGCTTCGCGCTCGCGCGTCTGTATCGCGATCTGGGCTTGCCGCAACTCGGCCGCGTCGTGCTGGACGACGGCCTCGCGGTCTCCGCGTCGCCGGAAATGCGCTACGCGAGCGCGCTGTACCGCAACTCGCTCGACGACGTCAGCGGCGCGCAAGCCGTGCTCGCGCCGATCGCCGAGCAGGACCGCAGCGACGGCATGCGCGCCCTCGAGCGCAATCTGCGCGCGCAGCAGTGGCTCGTGAAAGCGCGCGCCGCGTTCACGAGCGACGACCGCGCGCTCGCCACCCAGGCGCTCGACGAAGCCCGCGCGATGGCCGCCGACGATCCCAATCTGCTGGCGGCGGTCGGCGCGATGTGGATCGAACAGGGGGAAGCCGAGCGCGGCCTCGCGCTGCTGCAGAACTGGATGGACACGCACCCGCAGCAGACCGACGCCGACGTGCGTCTGCGCTACGGCGATCTGCTCGGCAGCGCAAGCGCGAAGATCGGCAACGCCGCACTCGACGCGTGGCTGACCCAGTTGCGCGACGATCCGCGGGTCGTGCTGAGCGCCGCGCAAAGCGCGCGTCTGGAAGATCAGGCGCTGCGGCTCGTACTGCGGGAAACGGATGAAGCGTTGGATCATCAGGATGACGAACAGGCGCGACGGTTGCTCGCCCACGTGAGTCCGGCGGGCCGGCGCGACAAACGCTATGCGCTCGAAGTCGCCGATCTCGAACGACTGCAAGGGCACTACGCGGCTGCGCGCGCCGCGCTGCAGCCTGTGCTGGCCGCAGCGCCTGGCGACCCGGACGCGCAACTGGCGCTGGCCCGCGTGCTCGAACAGAGCGGCGAGCGCCGCAGCGCGCTCGATCTGGTGCGCAGCGTGCTCGACGGCGCCGCGCCTGACGATGTCGATACGCGGCTCTCGGCGGCGCGCCGGCTAGCCGCGTTGCGCGCGACGCAGGAAGCGCAGCAGGTCACCCACGCGCTGCGGGTCGCGTATCCGGCGCGGCCGGACGTGACGGTGCAAAGCGGCCGCGTCGCCCAGGACCTAGGGCAGTACGAGGAAGCCGCGTCGCTGTATCGCCTGTCGCTCTCGCAGGAGCGCGCGGTCGGCGTGAGCGCCGGTCCCGACGGCACGCCCGCGCAGGCGGCGCTGGCCGATCTCGAACAGCGCCGCAATCCGGAGATCGAGACCGGCTGGCTGCCCGCGTATAAATCGGGCGATGCCGGCATCTCGCAGTTGCGCGCGTGGCAGGTGCCGGTGTACGTGCAGATTCCGTATCGCTACGATGGCCATTTCTTCGCGCATGTCGATACCGTGCATCTCGACCCCGGCACGCTCGACGTCAGCCCCGGCAATGCGTCCACGCGCGACACGTTCGGTACGATCGGCGCGGCCGACAATCTCGCGGCCGCGCGCGGGACCGCGCTCGGCATTCCAGCGCAAACTACTGCCGCGCTGTTCGCGAACGGGCTCGCGAGCTCGCCGTATCTGCATCAGTCGGCGACCGGCGTGGCGCTCGGCGCGGGCTATGTGTCCGACGCGTGGCGCTTCGACCTCGGCACGACGCCGCTCGGCTTTCCGGTGCACTACCTGGTCGGCGGCGCGCGCTATCAGTTCGACGCCGGACCGGCGAGCTTTTCGGTCAGCGCATCGCGCCGTCCCGAGACCAGCAGCCAGCTCTCCTATGCCGGCATGCACGACCCGGTGACCGGCGCCGTGTGGGGCGGCGTGCGCCGCGACGGCATCGATCTGCATTCGGCGGTCGATGTCGGCAAGACGAGCCTGTTCGCCGACCTCGGTGCGGCCATGCTGACCGGCCGCAATGTCGCGAGCAACCAGGAGATCACGTTGCGCACCGGCTTCGCGGTGCCGGTGTATCAGCGCGTCAATACGCTCGTGAGCACTGGCCTCGTCGGCAATGTCTGGCACTACACGAATAACCAGCGCTTCTATTCGTTCGGCCAGGGCGGCTACTACAGCCCGCAACGCTATCTATCGCTCGGCATACCGATCGAATGGGCCGGGCGGCACGACGCGCTGAACTGGGACGTGACGGCGACGCTCGGCGTGTCGAATTCGTACGAGAAGAATTCGCCGTATTACCCGAACGGCTTGCCCGGCACGCTCGCCTCGGCGCCGGGGCTCGACACGCTGGTGAACACGGGCAGCTCGACGCGCGGCGTCGCGTTTTCGTACGGGCTCGCCGGCATCGTGCAATACCGCTTCAATCCGAATCTGCTGGCTGGCGCGCAATTGAGCATTGATCGTTCGCACGACTACGCACCGAGTTCGGCGCTGGTCTATCTGCGCTACACGTTCGACGCCCGCAAACAGGACAACAGTCTGTCGCCAAGACCCGTGCGCCTTTACTCGAGTTTTTGACCGGCGATGCAACGAGATCAGGGAAACCACGCGTGAGCACCGTTTCGAATCCACTCAAGCCGGCGCCGTCCGGCAACCCGGTGCGCCGCTGGCTGCAAGCCTTCGGCCGCGCGGGTGCGCACGACGACGCACGGCGGCTCGGCCGGCTCGCCGTCGATGCGCTGCCCGACGAATGGGCCGCGCTCGAAACCGGCAAGCTCTACGCGATCTATGCGGCGCCGCGCACGCCGGCCGCCGATGCGCTGATCTGGGAGAGCGCGCGCGAGGCGCGCACGCGCGACGTGACGGTCGTGCTCGCGCGCGAGCGCGCCGCCGTTGCGCAGCGTTTGCGCGAAATCGGCTTCAGCGCGAACGCGCCGGCCTCGGGCTGGCCGCGCAACCTGAGCGTACTCGCGATGCCGCCGGTGCGCGGCGACGCGGCCGATGCGGCGGCATTGAACGCCGATCCGGCCACCCCGGCAACTCCGGCCACGCCGGCCGTGCTCGCCAAAGTATTCGGCGGTCTGCGCGCGCTCAAACGCTTCGGGTTCCGCTCGCGTTCGCTGTATTTCGTCGAAGGCGCCGAGCGTTGGTTCGACTGGGACGACGCCGACGCGCTCGCGCGCGAGGGCCGGATGCTGGCGCACTGGTGCGCTGCACGCAACATCTCGCTGGTGCTGCTGCTCGGCGCGCCGTCGGATGTCTCTGAACTCGACGACGCGCAGTGGTTCGAGTCCGCCACATCGGCGCAACAGGCAGCGATGCAGCAGGGCCGCAACGAGTTTCATG
The DNA here is from genome assembly GCF_046027075.1 of Paraburkholderia sp. RL18-085-BIA-A. NCBI lineage: Bacteria > Pseudomonadati > Pseudomonadota > Betaproteobacteria > Burkholderiales > Burkholderiaceae > Paraburkholderia > Paraburkholderia sp. RL18-085-BIA-A. The sequence continues at coordinate 67,832 of NZ_JARESU010000044.1, forward strand.
CCGCCTGCGCGGGCGTCGCGCGGATGGAGCGCACGCACGGCGAGTTGCTGTGGCACGTCGACTTCTGGCGCGCGGACCGCACGCTCGTGACCGGCGAAGTGCGCTCGTTGCGCTTCACCGAAAGCGGCCGCCTGAGCGTCGCGCCGGATGCGCCAGGCGGCGCGGCCGCGCGCGGCGACGGGCTGCTCGCGCGCGATGAACAGCGCGTCGTGGTCAGCCGCGCGGTCGTGGGCGGACATGAAGCGTGGGTGCCGCCGCACTGGGAAGTCGTCGCCGACCAGGCAGCGGTGCTGGCCGCCGGCGCGGGCAAGCCGGCGGCGGCCGGGGGGG
>NZ_JARESU010000440.1:0-1270 GCF_046027075.1 Paraburkholderia sp. RL18-085-BIA-A
ACATTAGACCCTTAGGAAACTTTCGGCAGTCGATAACGATTGGGCGTGACACTGCTCTAGGATTTCGATCCATTATTTAGCAGAATGTTTGGCATGCTGAGGTTCACTGGACCCGCCTGAAGTCATGCCGTGATGAAGCGAGCGAGCTATTCCGACGCGCAGATCGCGGTCGCGCGGAAGAAGGCCAGGCTCGGCACGGCTGTTGAGGAGGTGTACCGCAAGATCGGCATCGACAAGGCGACGTTCTACGTGTGGCGAAAGAAGTGCGACGGACAGCGCCGCCGAGGCTGCATTACTTGCGTCGCCCCGAGGAAGAGGATCGCAAGCATCAGGATGCTGGTGGCAGATGCGTAAAGGAAATGACCGACGTATGCTTGCATTGTGGCTATCGTTGTGCGCACGTGAAGCTACGGCGAGAGCGCACTGTCGACAACCACAAATGTGTCTATCGTTTGTATCGCGACCAACGGCTTTTGCTGCGGCTGAGAGGCCCGAGGGGAAACCGTTCGGCTGGGACAAAGCAGCCAAAGCAGGAGCCAGGTCGGGACGACGGAGTCTGGATTATGGATGCTCTTGGACCCAGCGCGCAATGGTCGGTAACTGCGCGCGGTCGTGGTTCTGGATTCTACAAACGGGAATGTCTGGCGATCGGTAGTTACTTCGTGGTTTGCCCTGTCGAACCGTCAACCGCTTCACGCTTGATCGTGCCAATGGTTTCACGGGCAGCCAACCAGGCTGCGTATACTTCCAGGCATTGGTTGTATAGCGTGTGTCCCGCGTCCGTAGCATTGACGCGTCGGGTGGTTCTTTCCAAAAGTGGCATTCCGACGTACTCTTCCAGCATGGTCACCATGCGGCTCAGTGTTGATTTGCTGACACCGGTCTCCCTGGCAGCTTCGGTAAAGCTGCTGCTGCTCACGATACACGCGAACTGGATCAGGTAGTTCGGCTCAATCCATGCTGGTCCGCGGGATATCGAGATAGTCACGGGCAGTGGCGTCCGGTTTATTTGAGGGTGGCAGGCTCGAGAACACTTGCTGATGTGGCTAGGCAATGGTCATGAACATGCATATGTTGATGCATTTGTGTGGCGCCCATCAAACGCGTGCGTTTTCAAGCGTGTCGCGAGAAATCACACGGGCGTTCTGCGCGTGATTGGGATGCGTCTCATTGCTCGCGCCGCAGTTTCAAGGCCGGCAGCACGGGCCGGGCAATACGCGTGGACGGCAATGAGACGCTTCCATGATTTCTACGCCCTTGGGCAAAGACG
>NZ_JARESU010000441.1:0-1250 GCF_046027075.1 Paraburkholderia sp. RL18-085-BIA-A
AGTACGGCCATATCCTTAGCCACTTCGATGATGATGCGCTTGACCTCTGCCATCTGCTCCACGGTTTCGATGCCGCGCAGCCCGAGATGATCGGCGCTCACGTTGAGGCACGCCGCCACATTGCATTCGGGGTATCCGAGCCCGCGCCGCAGCAGGCCACCGCGGGCCGTTTCCAGCACGGCGGCGTCGACGGCGCAATCCGCGAGGATCATTCGGGCGGATGACACGCCAGTCATATCGCCCGCGAGCGTCATCCGTCCATCAATGTATACGCCATCCGTGGTACCGAGGCCGACGGTGTAGCCCGCGAGCTTCATGATCTGGGCCAGCATGCGCGAAGTGGTCGTCTTGCCGTTGGTGCCGGTGATGCTCGCAATGGGGATCGTCTTCGGGGTGCCTGACGGGTACAGCATGTCGACGATGGCGCCGGCCACGTCCCGCGCCGGACCCTCGCTCGGCGCGAGATGCATCCGCAGACCCGGCGACGCGTTGACCTCGCACATCGCCCCGCCGACCTCGCGATACGAGGAGGCAATATCCGTGGTAATGAAATCGACGCCGGCGACATCAAGGCCGATGGCCTTGACGGCGCGCACAGCCATCTCGCGGTTGTCCGGGTGCACCTGATCGGTGACGTCGATGGACGTGCCACCCGTGGAAAGGTTGGCAGTCGCGCACACGTAGACGGACTCACCCGGAGCTGGCACGGTCTCGAAATCATATCCCGCGGCGCCCAGTACGCTTTGCGCCGTGTCACCGAGTTCGATGCGGGTGAGTACGTTTTCGTGGCCTACCCCGCGACGCGGATCTCGATTGGCCTCTTCCACTAACTGCTCGACCGTATGCAAACCGTCACCGACCACATGGGCCGGCACGCGTCTGGCCACTGCGGCCAATTGATCTTTGACCACCAGCATCCGATAGTCGGACCCGGGGATATAGCTTTCGACGAGTACGGCATGGCTGTACTTCCGCGCCCTCTTGTATGCGAGTTCCACCTGCTCCGGCGTCGTGAGCTTGATCGATACGCCCTGTCCATGATTGCAGTCCAGGGGTTTGACGACAACCGGATAGCCGAGCTGTTCGGCGCTCACGACCGCCTCGCAGGCGCGATAGACCTTGCGCTGGCGAGGCACCGGCAAGCCGGCGTCCCGCAGCGTCCGGTTCGTCTCTTCCTTGTCGGAGGCTATGTCGACTGCGAGCTGACGCGTCTCGCTGGTGAGCGTGGCTTTGATCCGTTTCTGAAAGCG
>NZ_JARESU010000442.1:0-1222 GCF_046027075.1 Paraburkholderia sp. RL18-085-BIA-A
TTGACCACCACGAGCCGCCGTTCGCCTCCATCCCGCTGCCAGGTCCACGCGATGAAACAATCCGAGGTCCAGTTGCCCTCCCACGCCGGCAAGATATCGACCAGGCTCCACGTACCTTCCCGAAAGACCGGCTGCCGCAGCGCCGTCATCAGGTTCTCATAGAACCCTTGCAAGCTTGCGTCGACAGGCTCCTCTGGCGCCCGCACCAGATGCGGCGAAATCCGTTTCCTGCACCCCTCGAACTGCCCCTGGTGAAAGAAGCGCAAACCGGGCGACAGAAACGTGACGATGGCGCCGGCTTCATGTTCGCCGGATTCGAAGGTCGCCGCGGCCCGGGGCTCGTCGTGGTTTTCCAGGAAGCGGGCCAACTTCTCCTGGTAATCGAGCCCGGCATGCAAGTGCTCGCGCACCGGCCGTGCGTTCGCATCGCGCAAGCGGTCGTACATCTGCTTGTCGTACGCGTAATCGAAGCCCTGCTGCTGCATCGTCCATTCGAGATCCCAATACACTTCCGCCATGAACAGGAAGTGCGGATGCTCGCGTCGGACGGCCTCGGTCGCCTTCGGCCAGAAGGGCTCGGCGCGGATGCCCCAGGTCCGCTCGAACACGTCGGGCAAGACCAGCATGGCCATGTCGCAGCGCAGGCCGTCGCATTGCCCGGCGATTCTCTTCAGTTCGCCGATCATCGCCTGCTGCAACTCCGGATTGCCGTAGTCGAGCTGTAGCGTGTCGGGCCATCCGTCGAAGTACGGGTCGCGGCCGTGGGCGAGTATCAGCGGCCCGTTGCTCGTCTCCACCCGGCAATAGTTGCGCGGTGAGCGAACCAGATCCTGCTCGCTGCCGTGGACGAAGTAGTCCGGATGCGTGTCGATCCATTCGTGATCCGGCGCCATGTGATTCGGCACGAAGTCGAGCATCAGCTTCAGTCCGCGTTGCTGCAGGCGCTGCCGCAAGCGGGCGAGCGCCTCGGCGCCGCCCAGATCGCGATGAACCGTGTAGCTGCGGATCGCGAACCCGGAGCCGGCGATGTCGTCGTCCGTGAGGTCCGGTAGCGTCTCGGCGAATTCGCGGCGCCATCCGGCATGCGCGCGCGAGATGGCCTGGGCCGCCGGGCCGGTCTGCCAGACGCTCAGCAACCAGACCCAGTCGAAGCCCAGCGCGGCGAGGCGATCCAGTTCGGCATCCGGAATATCGTCGAGTGTCGCGCGTCTGCCGAGCGCGC
>NZ_JARESU010000443.1:0-1219 GCF_046027075.1 Paraburkholderia sp. RL18-085-BIA-A
CCAGTCCGAAGCTCGACAGGAAGGCCTGCGTGCGTGTCGGATCGCGAAAACCGCGCATACGACGCTCGCGTTCGCGTGTCGGCTGGTGGCTGTTTTCAGCCCGGTTGTTCAGTCGGGCTGCCGCTTTGACAAACACGTGCTTTACGCTCGCCAGCTCTGAAATCTCAGCTTTGGCGGCCAGATAGCTGCGCAGCTGATCGGTGATGATCTTGCGCGGCACCGGGTTCGAGCGCAGCACACGCTTGAAGAAGCGCTTGGCCGCGGCCTTATCGCGCCGCTTTTGCAGCAGGATGTCGAGTTCGGCGCCGTGCTCGTCCACTGCGCGCCATAGCAGGTAAGGCTCGCCGCGCAACGTCACGAACATCGCGTCAAGGTGCCATGTGCCGCCTGGTTTGCGACGCGCCGCTTTCACCCGACGAGCAAAGGCTGCGCCAAACTTATCGCACCAGCATCGGATCGTCTCGTAGGTCACGATCACGCCGCGTTCAAAGAGCAGTTCTTCGATGTCACGCAAGCTCAATTGATACCGGTAGACAGTATGACTTTGCGTGAGGCAGGGGCTGGCCCGCCGTGGGGAAACTGAACGCGATACAGCGATTTCGATTTCTTCATCGCCTCATCTTACGCGAGACGACCAGCAACCTGACAACGCCGTCTGGAGGAGTTGTTTGATGGCCGGCATTTTGATCGGGAGATCATTGTCCTGTGTGTGCGCTGGTACCCTTCGCTACAAGCTCAGCCTGCGCGATCTGGTCGAGATGATGGCCGAGCGGGGATTGTCGCTGGCCCACACCACGATCATGCGTTGGGTAAAGTGCTTTACGCCGGAGTTCGTCAAGCGCTGGAACCGGTTTGGCATACCCACTGGCCGGTCATGGCGTGTTGACGAGACCTGTCTGAAGATTCGTGGCAAGTGGGTCTATCTCTACCGGGCGGTAGATCGGGTCGGCCAGACAGTGGACTTCATGCTCAGGGCAAAGTGCGATGTGAGCGCGGCCAAAGCCTTTTTCAGCAAGGCCATCAAACATCAGGGCCAGCCACCGGAGACGATCACGCTCGATGGCTATGCCGCCTCGCATCGGGCCGTGCGCGAGATGATCGCTGACGCTCTGCTGCCTTAGGGGACGCACGTGCGCTCCTCGAAGTATCTGAAAAACGTGATCGAACAGGATCATCGAAACATCAAGTCCAGAACGAACGTGATGCTCGGATTCAAACG
>NZ_JARESU010000444.1:0-1213 GCF_046027075.1 Paraburkholderia sp. RL18-085-BIA-A
AACGCCGGCATCGATCTCTCATCGGTGCGCGTCGGCCTGCACGACGAACTTTTCCAGGGCTCGCAGCCTGTGCTTGCCGGCATCGACGTCGCTTCGACCTACTGCTACCTGCTCGCCCCGAAGCTCAACGCGATGGCGATACCTGGGCCATCCATCTGCTGGATCTGCAGGCGCAGGGACTGACTCCCGATTACACGATTGCCGACGCCGGCACCGGGTTGCGTGCCGGCCAGAAAACGGCCTGGCCCGATACGCCGTGTCACGGCGATGTGTTTCATATCCTGCAGCAAGGCAGGACGCTGGTGAATCTGTGGGCCCGGATCGCCCGTGGCACCCGCACCGAACGCGTGACACTCGAGGAGCGTCGGGCCAATCCCCGCCTACGCTGCGACGACAGCTTCCTCGACGCCACGCTCGAAGGGCTGCGTCGCGATGAAACGCGGGCCCACGTACTGGCCGCCGATCTGCAAACCCTCGTCCATTGGCTCGAGCGCGACATCCTGTCGCTTGCCGGTCCGGAGCTCGCCACACGCGAAGCCCTGTTCGATTTCGTGGTCGCCGAACTGCTGCACCGCGAAGTGCAGGACCCGTCACGTATTGGCATCCTGCGACGCGCGCTGCAGAATCAGCGAGACGATCTGCTCGCGTTCGCCGGTGTGCTGGATGCGAACCTCGAGGCGATCGCGCGAACTCACGAGGTGTCGCCCGATCTCGTACGCGCGAGCTGTCTGCTGCATCGCAAGCCCGAAACGTCGCGCACGTTCTGGCAAGGCCGCAACCATCTGCTTGCCCGCATGGGCCGCAAGTTTCAGGGCGTCCATGCCGCCGTGTCCGACGCCATGAAGCGCACGCCACGCAGCAGCTCGATGGTCGAGAACCTCAACTCGCGCATTCGTGTCTGCCTGACGAACCGGCGACATCTGGAAGGTGGACGCGCCTGGCTCGGCCTGCTGCAGTTTGTCTTCAACCATCGGCGTTTCGTGCGCAGCCGATGCGCCGAACGTACGGGCAGGACTCCCAGGGAACTGATGAGCCGCCAGTCTCACGAACACTGGCTGACGCTGCTCGGACTCGGGCCACTTCAACCTCTGCAGGCCTGAGCGTTCGCGGCATCCACCGCGCGACGCCGTTCCTCTCGAAATCCGTTTGCGCTGCCCGAAACGCGGCGAGATTCCGCTCGTCCCTGTAACGCAAAAACAGCCTGTTTCGAACC
>NZ_JARESU010000445.1:0-1208 GCF_046027075.1 Paraburkholderia sp. RL18-085-BIA-A
CAGATTCATCGACGCGATCAATGAGTGTCCGCTTCCCGGAAATCCGGCCTGTGGGGAGCGGAGCAACGTTTGAAGCCTCACGGGCGAGAGGACAACCGTTGAGGCCGTGGCTGCAGGCCGTAACGTGAAGACGGCGGGTGGTGAGTTCGCTGCCGGACGAACGCGACTGGTCTGCCCGCGTGGCACGAGCTAGAAGGGCCTTGTGGATCAGCATTGCCCAGCGACCGAGCGTCAGGAAAGCTAACGGCTGCGCCTCTTCAAATCGGATTCGGCAATGGTTCGCTTGACGATGGCGACAAACGATTTGACCGCTACAGATTTCTGGGAATTGCGGCGCCACGCCAAACCAGGGGTGCGGACCGGCGTAGGACTCTCGATCCGCACAGCATGAAGTCCGCCCATATCTAGCACGGTATTCTCCGGGACAATTGCGGCGATCGCGCTCCGGCGCGCCAGCCCAAGCAATGGAGCAATCGCATTGGTCTCCGCAATGACCAATGGCTCGACCCCGACAGATCTAAAGCACTCGTCCAGCAACTGGCGCGTGGCAAATGCCTCAGTCAGCATGGCAATCGGTTGTCCCTGCAGCTCAATCATTCGCACGCGCTTTTTCCGGGCAAGATAATGACTATCCGAAACGACCAGCACCATTTCCTCGTCGTACAGCGGTTCGAACCATAGATCCTCTGACGCGCTCGGGCGATAGCTAATCGCGATATCCAGATCGCCTGTAGCCAGCCGCTTCTCAATCTCCAGCGACGAGTATTCCTCAATGATGAACTTGACGGCCTGGTGCCGTTCCAGGAAAGTCGACACGCAGGCAGGAATGAAGTTGAAACAAAGCGATTGGGTTGCCCCAATCCGCAGATCCCCACTCAGTTGACCCGCGGTCTGCTTTAGCGTCCATATACCGAGATCAATTTCCTTCAGCGCATTGGTGACGTGGGCGAGGAACAGTGAACCAGCCTCGGTCATGACCACACGTTTGTGATTTCTTTCAAACAGCTGCTGCCCCAGTTCCTCTTCAAGCTGATTGATCTGATGGGACAGGGTGGACTGGGTAACGTGCACCTTCTGCGCGGCACGCGTGAAGCTCAGGCGCTCGGCGAGTGCCACAAAGTATCGAAGATGCCTCAGTTCCATGTCTGTCTGTCTCCTGCTTGTTGATATATGTTCGGCGATGCTCATTGATCGCGTCGATGATTCTA
>NZ_JARESU010000446.1:0-1207 GCF_046027075.1 Paraburkholderia sp. RL18-085-BIA-A
CAGCGCCACAAGCGTCGCGCGAAGACCGACCGGCTCGATGCCATCAAGCTGGTGATCAACCTGCGCGCGTGGCTGCGTGGCGAGCGCGACCGCATGCACGTGGTTCACGTGCCGTCCGCGCAGGATGAAGCGTCGCGCCACCTGATGCGCGAACGCGGGCAGCTGCAGAAGGAAGTGCTGCAGCACCTCGACCGCATGCGCAAGCTGCTGGCCACGCTCGGCTGCTGGGAAGACGTCGCGCATCGCGCCTTTGCCGAGCGGCTGGCGCGCGACGAGGTGCGGTGTCACGACGGCACGCCCCTGCCGCCCGAACTGCGCGAGCGGCTGCTGCGCGAGTGCGAACGGCGCGCGTTCGCCGCGCAGCAGCTCGCCGTCCTCGAGAAGACCCGCCAGGCCAGTGTGCCCGCACCCGCGCGTGCACGCAGCAATGCCCTGGCGCGCCTGAAAGGCATTGGCGAAGTGGGCGCGTCGCGCCTTGCGCTCGAGCTCTTCTGGCGTGAGTTCAGCAACCGGCGCCAGGTCGGGGCCTGTGTCGGGCTGGTGCCCCAACCGTATGACAGCGGCGAGAGCCAGACCGACCAGGGCATCAGCAAGCAAGGTAATCGGCACGTACGCGCGCTGCTGGTCGAGATGGCGTGGACCTGGCTGCGCTATCAGCCCGGCAGCGCACTCACCCAGTGGTTCAACCGGCGCACCCAGGGCACCGGCCCCAACCGCCGTGCCCGACGCATTGCCATCGTCGCGGTGGCACGGCGACTGGCGATTGCCCTGTGGCGTTACCTGAAGGACGGCGTCATCCCCGAAGGGGCGCAGATGAAATCGATCTGAGCCCGGCGAAGGCAACCGCGCAACAAGGGCAATCATGCAAAGAGGCGGAAACTGACGTATGGACCGGTTTGTGAAGTGAACATGCCCGTCGGGTCGCCGGGTTACTGACGTAACCGATTTTACAGATGGGGCATGCTCCCGGAAAAGATTCCGGCGTAATGCGCATAGGATGAGGCTGGCCCAGGGCCAGCGGATAGAAGGAGGTCGGACCTCAGGTCCGACGCGCGCGATGACCACTTCAGACCAGGACGTAGACCGGATCCCCAGCAATGGGGTTGACGGAGGTTGGAATCCGTGGGAACGGCAGGCACTGAATGCGCAGGTAAGGCTGGCGAGCGGCCAGACATTGCGCTCGCCAGCCTACACCAGCATGTCCCCC
>NZ_JARESU010000447.1:0-1202 GCF_046027075.1 Paraburkholderia sp. RL18-085-BIA-A
TTCCGTGACTGCCACCGTCGCGCGCGCCAGATGGCCAACGCGCTGACCAGCCTCGGCGTCAAACCCTCCGACCGGATCGGCACGCTGGCATGGAATGGCTACCGTCACCTGGAGTTGTATTACGGCGTCTCCGGTATGGGTGCCGTTCTGCATACCATCAACCCTCGCCTGCATGAAGACCAGGTCGCTTACATCGCGAATCATGCCGAAGACCAGTTCATCTTCTTCGACCTGACCTTCCTGCCGTTGATCAAGGCCATCGCCGGCCGCTGCGAGACGGTCAAGGCGTTTATCGCCATGACCGATCACGCCCACATGCCGAAAGATGCCGGCATTGACAACCTGCTGTGCTATGAAGACGTGATCGAGCAGTGTTCGTCCGACTACTCCTGGCCGGTTCTCGACGAGGACGCCGCCAGTACGCTCTGCTACACCTCTGGCACGACGGGCAACCCGAAAGGAGCCCTGTACAGCCATCGCTCATCGATGCTGCACACCTATGCGGCGGCGCTGCCTGATGCCCTGAACTGTTCGGCGCGCGACGTGATCCTGCCCGTCGTGCCGATGTTCCATGTGAACGCGTGGGGACTTCCGTACATCGCGTGCATGGTGGGGGCCAAACTTGTATTCCCCGGGCCGGCGCTGGACGGCAAATCGCTGTATGACCTGCTCGAAGCCGAACAGGTTACGCTCTCCGCTGGCGTTCCGACTGTCTGGCAAGGCCTGCTTGGTCATGTTGAGGAAACAGGCCAGCCATTCTCGAGCATGAGACGCACCATCATTGGTGGCGCGGCCTGTACCCCGGCCATGCTGCGCAAGTTCCAGGAAACATATGGCGTATCGGTATTGCACGCCTGGGGGATGACTGAACTGAGCCCTATCGGCACCGTCGGCACCATGAAGGCCAGGCATATCGGGATGTCCCAGGAAGAGCGTGATGCCGTGCAATCCAAACAGGGCCGTGTGGTGTTTGGCGTCGACATGAAGATCGTTGGCGCGGACGGGATCGAGTTGCCTTGGGACGGCACGACCTCTGGTGACCTGCTGGTGCGTGGGCCATCGGTGGTGCGCGACTACTTCAGAAACGAAGGGGATAGTCCGCTGCGGCTCGATGACGAGGGACAAGCATGGTTTCCGACCGGCGATGTTGCGACCATCGATGCCGATGGCTTCATGCAAATCACTGATCGCAGCAAAGACGT
>NZ_JARESU010000448.1:0-1194 GCF_046027075.1 Paraburkholderia sp. RL18-085-BIA-A
CTACTGGGGCCGGGAGCTCGCAAAGCTCGGGCACACCGTTCGCCTGATCGCCCCGCAGTTCGTACGACCTTACGTAAGGAGCAACAAGACCGATGCCGCTGACGCCGAAGCAATCTGCGAGGCGGTACAGCGACCGCATATGCGGTTTGTGCCGGTCAAGACGCAGGCGCAACAGACAATACTTTCACTTCATCGGGCACGTGCCGGGCTGGTCAAGTCACGCACAGCACTGGCCAACCAGATCCGTGGGCTTCTGGGTGAATTCGGTATCGTGCTGCCACAGGGCATCCGGCTGCTGGGGCAACGTGCCATAGAGGCGCTTTCCACGCGTGACAGTGAGCATAGCGAGCCTTTCCGGGCGTTAATCCAGATGCTCGTCGAGCACCTGCGCGAACTTGGCAACAAGGTGGCTGAACTGGAAGGGCGCATCCGCGCGATCCATCGTACGGATGCGCCCGGCCAACTTCTCGAAACAATACCCGGGATCGGGCCGCTCACTGCTTCCGCGCTGGCAGCCTCAATCGGCAACGCGCGAGCCTTTCGGGACGGCCGCGAACTCGCTGCATGGCTTGATCTGGTGCCGCGCCAGCATTCCTCGGGCAGCACTCTGCGCCTGCTGGGTATCAGCAAGCGCGGCGATACGGCATTGCGAACACTTCTGATTCACGGCGCCCGCGCGGTTATCCGCATGGCAGCCACCAGGCCCGAGATGGCTGATTCCTGGCTGATGAAACTGTGTCGACGCCGACACAAAAACATTGCTGCCGTGGCGCTCGCGGCAAAGAATGCGCGTACAGCGTGGGCCATGCTGATACGAAACCAGGCCTATCAGGCTGGCCACGTTCCCGCGCGATCAAGTGTGATGGATTGACAGAGCCAGCGTTTAGCGTTCACTTTCCAGAGGTTGCTTGAGCAGACTTCAATTCGATGACAGAACGGTCCGGACCGTGATGGGCCAAACCCGCTTTGCACCATGGGCAACCAGGCCCGAGGTTCTGATGGGGTACCCATTCGCGGATATTCATCGTGGGCCCGCAGCGAGTGCTGTGAACCGAGCCCGGATCCATGGCTGCAACCTCGACCCGATGCCAGAGAACTGAGACTGCTTGACAACTGGGAGTCGTCCATACATGGTGAAAATAGGCAGTTCTGTCGATGTATTTCGTATAGCTAAGGATATATTATCGAGCCGAC
>NZ_JARESU010000449.1:0-1192 GCF_046027075.1 Paraburkholderia sp. RL18-085-BIA-A
ATCGTAAAGGATCGAAGATGCGACTCAGCGCAGTCGTGAATATCAGCGCCTCCAACCTCGACAATCGTCTGTACGGACAGAAGCGCATGGACGACGCCGAAGCCAGCCGTTTCACCGAACGTCTTGGGTTGCCAACTGCCTGGCTGGACGTTCCCCGTTCAGTCACGGACATCCCGGGGTCGGTGTCGGCTCTGCTTGATCCAGATCCGCGGTCGGGTCGATCTGCATCTGATCAGCAGGAATTGTCAGCCGCGAAAAAGCCGGCAGCGGCGGTGGAAAAAAAGTCTACCGGCAAGAACGCGAAAACCGCGAGCCATCGACGCGCCCATCCGCCCGAGACAGATCATCCGATTGTCGCTGCCGGAACGAAGGCAGTTGTGGAGCAACCGGATCCGGTGCTTCCGTCCGCCGCCGAGCCGGACGTTCGGCAAGCTGTTGACAGCGATGTCCCGTCGTCCGCCTCTCAGCCGCAGCCTGCGCTGGCCCCCGTCACAGAGGTCATCACGGAGCCGCGTCGTTCTGCTCCCGTGACGAGCCTGGACGATCTGATCGGTATTGAGCCGATAGCCGAGGCGCTGATCAAGACGCTCGCGGGTAAGGCACGCACCGGACGCCTGGACGAAATGAAAGCGTTGGAGCTCCTGCAACAGATCGTGTCGCTCTGACCAGAATTGACAGCGGTCGCTGACCCACGCAGTCGGCATGCACGTGTGCTGCACGGCCTTGACTGCGTTCGCATCCCGGAAACGCTCACCGGCAGGTGTCCAGAAACGGTGGCGAGACCCGGCCGGCTGACCGGCGCAACCTTTGCAAACAGCGGACGAACCGTGCCGAGGACTCCATCTGCGGACTGCTCGGCCCCAACGCGGTTTGGCAGATAGTTTTTTACGCGGGCGAACCGGCACGTCGGCGCAGCAGGCGCGCAGAATGGCCGGCTCATCGGCATCCGGACGGTAACGGAGTGAGGGTCGCTGAAGGTGCTGAGGTCAGCCCCCGTTCTCATGAGCGCCAGTTTGCCGAGAAAATACCGCTATCGAGATAAGAAAACTTGAACTAACCCGCTGACGCGGGAGGAGGCGTTTGGCCAGCGCATCGACTCCGGGATCATCCGTAGGGCACATCCGTTCGAGTGGGACGATGACAGTGCAGTTTGCTGTCGTGACCATTCAGAGCGGAGTCCACCATGACACCC
>NZ_JARESU010000045.1:0-66519 GCF_046027075.1 Paraburkholderia sp. RL18-085-BIA-A
GATCGCGACAGTCAGGAGCGCACAGAACAGCGCGACGCAACCCAGCGCCACGTACAGATAAAGCACTCCTGGATCATCCATAGGATTCCTATTGTTTGAGGCGCAAAGAGAGCCCTCCCGGAACCGGGCGCTCGCGTCAGTGGGTCATGACAGACGGCACTGCAAGGAGATACCACTGACCGCCGCCGTCGTCGTCATCGCTCAGGGCGCTGCCGGAGAGTTCGTCGCGAATCCGGCTAGTGCGTTGTAACACCTTCAGGTAATCGCGACCCTCGTCATGGCACTGCCCTGCCAGTCGCCGAAGTGTTGCCGCCAGCGCGGCGCGGTCGGCTTCGCGCACATCGCCTCGCGCGATGGCTCGCGCCATTGCGCCGATCTTCGCAAAATTGGCCGCCTGACGGTGCGCGGTCTCAACGGCAGCGCGCGCTATTGAGTCGAGAACGGCGTTTTCCTGCCCAAGTCGGAGATTGGATTCGATGAGTTTGGCAAGCGTCGGGGGGCATCGCTTTTCTGCATGGTGCGTCCTTCTTTCCGTGGGGGAAGGAAAATTGAGGTATTCGGAGACTGATGGTTTGATTTTTCAGTTACCGTCGACGAAAGCCCTCCCACACCCGTCATGCCGGCCGGTGAACCTCGCGAACCCGGCAAAGCTGGCGAATCCAACCGCGGTCGTGTACGGTTAGCTATCGTCCGTCACAAAATCCCTTCGTGAAACGTCTTGTGTCTGGCACCCCTTAGCCTCGTGGCCGGCTCGCCCTGCGCAAGCCCCGGCGCGCGTTGACGAGAACCACCGGAATATCCTCGACGATGAAGCCCACTCCATCCCCCACCGCTAACCAACCCCCAAAAATCGACGAAGCCACCCGCGCCTTCGACCAACTTCGTCCGCGTCTGCAAGGTATTGCGTACCGGATGCTCTCGTCGGTCGCGGAGGCCGAGGACGTGGTCCAGGACGCGTGGCTGCGCTGGCACGGCGCGGACCGCGCCAACATCGACAATCCGGAAGCATGGCTGGTGTCCGTCACGACGCGTCTGTCGATTGATCGGCTTCGCGCGGCCAAAGTGCAACGCGAGCACTACGCGGGCATTTGGCTTCCCGAGCCGCTCATCATCGACTCACCGGTCACGCCCGAGGAGATCAAGGAGCGTGCGGACGACGTATCGGTCGCCTTCCTGATCCTGCTCGAACGGCTGACACCGGAGGCGCGCGCGGCATTCCTGCTGAGAGACGTTTTCGATGCCGGTTACGACGAAGTGGCAAGCGCCATCGGCAAGAGCGAGGCCGCCTGCCGGCAGCTGGTGAGCCGTGCCAGGACGCAACTGCGCGACGAGCGGCCACGTTTCGCGGTATCGCGCGAGAGTCATCTGCGGATGCTGCAGATTTTCGCTCAGGCCTTGGAGCGAGGCGACTTTGCCGCGATCAACGGCATGCTCGCTGAAGACGCGGAACTGGTCGGCGACGGCGGCGGACGCGTGCCGAGTTTTCCGAAGCCGATGGTCGGCGGCAGGCGCATCGCGCAATTGTTCTACGCCGCGAGCGTTCGCTTTGGGAGCGCATTGCACATCGAACTGGCGGTCCTCAACGGGCAGTGGGCGTTGTTGCGATTCATCGACGGCACGTTGGAATCCGCACAGACGTACGAGACCGATGGCGAACGGATCGTGCGCATTCAGGTGCAGCGCAATCCCGACAAGCTGGTACGTCTCGCGGCAGCGTTCGGAGGTTGCTAGACGGTTTCATCCAGGGCAAGCGGAATGAGCGGGATTGGTGTCGCGCGGGCAATAGCGTGAGCACGACGGCGTGTCTACCGGGCGCGGGCGGCAAAACCTAACATGAGTTTCGTACGGCGCGTCGCCGACACCGATGTCCGGTCCCGCAGGGCGCCGGTCTTATTCCCGCCAGGAGAAATCATGAGCCAACGCATCAACTACATTCAGCAATCGCCCGAACTGTTCAAGAAGTATCTGGAGTTCAGCAACCGCCTGCACGACAGCGCGATCGAAGAATCGGTCCGTGACCTCGTCGCGATCCGCGCCTCGCAGATGAACGGCTGCGGCTTCTGTGTCGACATGCACGTGAAGCAGGCGAAGATCCACGGCGAACGCGAGCTGCGCCTGCATCATCTCGCGGCATGGCGCGAGTCGACGCTGTTCGCGCCGCGCGAGCGGGCCGCGCTCGCGTGGACCGAAATCCTCACGCGGCTGCCCGAACAAGGCGTGCCCGATGAGATCTATGAGCGCGTGCGCACGCAACTCTCGGAGAAGGAGCTATCGGACCTGACCTTCGAGGTGATGGCGATCAACGGTTGGAACCGCGCGAACGTCGCGTTCAAGACCGTGCCGGGCTCGTCGGACAAGGCGTTCGGTCTCGACAAGGCCGGCCTCGCGTAAGCGGGATCAGGCGCTATCAACAGGCATGAGTGGCGGCCGCGCATCGCGCGGCCTTCTTTACTGAGGAAACGTCATGTCAATATTGAAAAGACTCGCATTGCTGACACCGCTGCTAGGCGCGGCGTGGCTGGCGCAAGCGGCCGGGGCCGCGCCAGAAGCGGCCGTCACACCGCTGATGGAAAAGCCGCTTGCGGACTACCCCGGCAAGGAAGCATTGATGATCACGGTCGAATACCCGCCGGGCGGCGCTGATCCTGTGCACCGGCATGACGCGCATGGCTTCATCTATGTGCTGGAAGGCTCGGTGGTCATGGGCGTCAAGGGCGGCAAGGAAGTGACGCTGACGCCGGGCCAGACCTTCTACGAAGGGCCGGACGACATTCACACGGTCGGCCGGAACGCCAGCGCCACGCGGCCGGCGAAGTTCATCGTGTTTCTGCTGAAGAATCAGAACGCACCTGTGCTGATACCGGTGAAATGATTGGCCGTTCTGTGACACAGTCCGTCGATCAAAAAACGGCGGACTATGTCACAGAATGCTCGCGCGGCCCGTCTTTGGGATATGCACCCCTTCGATTCGAGCCGCCATGTCTGACATGCACACGTTGCGCCGATCTTCGGCACAGTCTTCCACTTCGTCCGGTTGCGATGATTCGCTCGCAAGCAGCTTCGCCACCAGTTACGCCGGCGTCATCGCGTTTCTCGCGGTCGCCAGCGAAGGCAGCTTCGCGAAAGCCGGCGACCGGCTCGGCATTGGCCGCTCCGCCGTGAGCCGCAACGTCCAGAAGCTCGAGGCGCAACTGGACGCACGCCTCTTTCTGCGCACCACGCGTAGCACGTCGCTGACTCGCGAAGGCGAACTCTTCTACGAGAACTGTCATCCGGGTGTGGAGCGCATCGCCCAGGCACTGGAAGAAATGCGCGAGCTTCGCCACGGGCCGCCGCGCGGCCAATTGCGCATCTGTTCGACAACCGGTTTTGGGCGCGCGATCGTCGCGCCGCTGCTACGCGGTTTTCACGAACGCTATCCCGGCATCGCGCTCGACCTGCTGCTCAACGACAGCCCCGCTAACTTCACAATCGATCGTGTCGATGTCGCGTTCCGCGACGGACGCATGGAGGACAGTCAGGTCGTCGCCAAGCAGTTGATCCCGATGCGGATGTTCGTCTGCGCATCGCCAGAATACGCGCGCATGCACGGCTTGCCACGCAGTGTGGACGAACTGGCGGGGCATCGCTGCATCAACTTGCGGATGGCATCGGGGCGCATCGGAGAATGGGAGTTCAAGGTGGGCGGCCATCCACAGCGGGTGACGCTCAACGCGCCGCACACGTTCAACGATCCGGACCTTGTGCTGCAAGCCGTCCGCGAAGGGCAGGGCATCGCGCAACTCGCCGCGTATCAGGTCTGCGACGCGCTGCGTGACGGGCTGCTGCTGTCCTGTCTCGATCAATACGCACCCGATGATCGCGGCCACTACATCTGCTACCTCAGCCGGAAACATCTGCCGACACGCATTCGTGTGTTCGTCGACTACATGACCGAGCAGACGCGCGCGCTCGACCTCGACTGCGTGACCGTGCTGCCTGCGCTCTCCTCATTGTCCGCGATGGGCGCGCGCTGATTGGTGTCGCGGCGGCAACAGGGCGAGTCGCGGCGCGGCTCTACTGCGAACCGCGCGCGACGCCTACGATCTTGTCCGTACCGTGGCCGACCGTAGCAGGCTTCGGACACAGCCGTTGCGGCGCATCGTCTACGATGCGCGCCGGACCCAGCGACATATCCAGCGGTGCATAGCGCCCGAAACTCAGTGAGGGAACATCATGAAGATCGTCGTCATTGGCGGTAGCGGACTCATCGGCAGCAAAGTCGTCAACGAGCTGCGTGCGCGCGGTCATGAAGCGGTTGCTGCGTCGCCGGCGTCGGGCGTGAATACGCTTACCGGCGAGGGGCTCGCAGAAGTGCTGACCGGCGCGCAGGTCGTTGTGGACGTCGCCAACTCGCCGTCGTTCGAAGACAACGCCGTGCTCGAATTCTTCGAGACGTCCGGGCGCAACCTGTTCGCGGCGGAAATCGCGGCGGGCGTCACGCATCACGTCGCGCTGTCGGTGGTCGGCACCGACCGGCTCGCGGAGAGTGGTTATTTCCGCGGCAAGATCGCGCAGGAGAAACTGATTCGCGTGTCCGGCGTGCCGTACACAATCGTCCATTCGACCCAGTTCCTCGAATTCCTCGGCGGTATCGTGCAATCGGGCACCGAAGGCGACACCGTGCGGCTTTCTCCCGCGTACATCCAGCCGATCTCGTCGGACGACGTCGCGCTTGCAGTCGCGGATTATCCGGTCGGCACGCCGCTGAATGGCGTCGTCGAAGTGGCGGGCCCGGAACGGTTCCGGCTCCCGGACCTCGTGCAGCGCTTCCTGAGCGCGACGCACGATCCGCGCAAGGTGATCGCGGACCCGCACGCGCGCTACTTCGGCGCTCAACTGCATGACGACACGCTGGTGCCGGGCCGCAACCCGCGCCTCGGCACGGTCAACTTCGACGCGTGGTGGTCGAATACAGCTCGCGAAAATCCTGCCCGTAGTACTTGTCGAGCAGTGAGAGCGGTGGCGGGCGCAACGGCGTCATGACGGGCGGCTTGCGGGCTATGCATCAGCGAGCGGCTTGCGAGCGGCTGAACCATTCGCTCAAGGAGAGTCCGTACAAGGCTGGCTGACGGTCGCGGCGCTCACTCGCTCGTGAGGCACGCTTGCGGCGTGCCCCACGACCCTTCGCCTACGAAAGGTGATGCACTTCCTGCAACCCGAACACCGGCGTCGGTATGCCTTCCATCCGCGCCTTCAGTTGCAGCGACAGATACTGCGAGTAATGGCGCGACTGATGCAGATTGCCGCCGTGAAACCACAGCGCCGGCTGCTGCGTGGGCTTCCACATGTTGCGCTGTTCGCCTTCCCAGGGCCCGGGGTCCTTCGTCGTATTCGAACCGAGTCCCCACACCTTGCCGACCTTGTCGGCGACTTCGCGCGAGATCAGGTCGGCGGCCCAGCCGTTCATCGAACCGTATCCGGTTGCGTAAACCACCACGTCCGCTTCGAGTTCGCTGCCGTCGCTCAGCAGCACCGAGTGCTCCTTCAGCTCCACCACGTCGACGCCGCTCTTCAGCTTGATCTTCCCGTTAGCCACCAGCTCGGACGCGCCGACATCGATGTAGTAACCCGAGCCGCGCCGCAGGTACTTCATGAATAGGCCCGAATCGTCATCGCCGAAATCGAGCATGAAGCCGCTCTTTTGGAGGCGCTCGTAGTACTCGGCGTCGCGCTCCCTGATCGCGTTGAACACCGGAATCTGGAATTCGTGAAGGATCGCGTACGGAATCGATGCGAAGGTCAGATCGGCTTTCGCGGTCGTCATTCCAGCGGCCACCGCGCGCTCCGAATAGAGATCGCCGAGCGCGAACTCCATCAGCGAGTCCGACTTGACGATGTGTGTGGACGAGCGCTGGACCATCGTCACGTCGACGCCGGCTTCCCACAGCGCGGCGCAGATGTCGTGCGCCGAATTGTTCGCACCGATCACGACGACCTTCTTGTCGCGATAGCCATCCGGGCCGGGATGCCGCGACGAATGGTGCTGCTCGCCCTTGAACACGTCCATGCCCTTGAACTTCGGCAGGTTCGGCTTGCCCGACATGCCGGTGGCGAGCACGAGCTGCTTGGGCCGTAACGTGACGTTGCGCCCGTCGCGCTCGACTTCCACGATCCATTCGCCTTTGGCCTCGTCATAGCGCGCGGACTTGCAGTTGGTCGACCCCCAGTAGTTCAGCTCCATCACCTTCGTGTACATCTCCAGCCAGTCGCCGATCTTGTCCTTCGGCGTGAACACCGGCCAGTTGTCAGGGAAGGGCAGATACGGCATGTGGTCGTACCAGACCGGATCGTGCAGGCAGAGTGTCTTGTAGCGGTTGCGCCACGCGTCGCCGGGCCGGGCGTTCTTATCGATGATGATGGTCGGCACGCCAAGCTGCCGCAGCCGCGCACCCAGACCGATCCCGCCTTGCCCGCCGCCGACGATCAGGCAATACGGCTGCGACGAGTTGCCGAGCGCGTCGAGCTCGGCCTCGCGGTTTTCCTTCCAGCTCGTGCGGTCGGGACGCGCGCCGTGCTCGGCGCCCATCGGCCGACGCTGTCCCTTCGGCTCTTCGTGGCCCTTGAGTTCGGCCATCGTCGTGAGCAGGGTCCAGATGCGTCCGTTTTTCAGGCGAATGAATCCGCTGCCGCGCGCCACGTCGGTTTCGAACGTGATCCAGCCTTGCGTCACGCCGTTCGCGTCGGTGGCGGGCTCTTCTTCTTCCGCGAGCTTCAGCTTCGAAGGCTTGATCGCGCCGAGTTGCGAATCCAGCATCGCGGCGATCTGCTCGCGGCCTTCCATGGTCTTGATGTTCCAGGTGAACGCGACCAGATCGCGCCAATAGCAATCGGGCTGGAACAGTTCGACGGCTGCCGCGGTGTCGCCGCTTTGCAGTGCGGCGTCAAGCGCTTCCAGAACGCGGGAGATCGGTCGGTTGACGTTGTTTTCAGGCATGGTTGCTCCTCCATACAGAACGGATAGTGAACTTCGATTGGAAACGCGGGTTCTGCGCCCGCTAAGGGAATCGATGCAGCGCGGCTAGCACTTGTGCGGCGGCAGGATGTGCAGCTTGGCAATGCGCCGGTATAACGTCGCGCGTGACATGCCGAGCGCCTGCGCGGCCTGCTCCGTTCGCCACTTTGCCTCGCCCATCGCGGCGACGATGCGGCTGCGTTCGAGCGCATCGCTGTCGGACATCGCGGGCGTGCCGGGTGCCTCGGCAGCGGTGGCGTTGGCGCGTTGCACTGGGGCCGCCCGTTTCGCCGGCATGCGCGCGACGGGCGGCGGCCGTACGCGTGCATAAAGCGTCGAGCCCGAGTCGTTCAGTCTGAGTGCGACGAGGCCACGGCTCGCCTTGGCGGCAAACAGGCGCTCCGGCGCAATGTCGAACAACTCGGCGACGGGACGCGGCAACTGGTTGAGCGCGGGCACGCATTCGCGCGCGCGGCGGTTCGCGGCGATCGCGTGGCCGCATGCATCGATCGCAATGAGAATTTCCGGCTGCGCTTCCACGTAGTGACGATTGCGATGCGCGAGCAGCACCCAGCAGTCCGCTGCGGCGTTCAGAAAGTACGCGTCTTCGATCAGCAGTGCACTCTGCCGCACGATATGGTTGACGAGCCGTTGGCTCTCGCGCTCGTCGGGCGAGCGCACCGCCGATGCGTCCAGCACGCCGAGCAGTTCACCGTGCAAGCCGAAGATCGGCGATGCGCTGCAGGTCAGCGTCGTGAATGCCGCGCGAAAGTGATCGGTTCGGTGCACGGTGATCGGTTCGGCGTCGAGCAGCACCGACGCAACGCCGCAGGTGCCTTCTTCGCTCTCCGACCAGCACGAGCCGAGGTAAAGACCCGCGCGCTTGAAGTCGTGGCGGCGGTCGCGATCGACGCGGTAGTCGATCGTCACGCCTTGCGCGTCGGTGAGCATCACGCAGTAGTCGGCTTCGCGCACCATTTCATGCAATCGCGACAGACACTGGCCGGACGCACGCAGGAAGGTTTCCTCACGATGCTGCACGTCGCGCAATTCGGGCGTGGTGAGAACGCGCGGACCGGCGGTCGCGCCGGGGTCGAGATGATATTGCTCCAGCGAACGCCGGTACGACGACGCGAGCCGCTTGCCGTCCGCGCCGGGCCGCATGGTCCGTCCTTCGATCACATTGCAGACGCGGTCGATATGTCGGGTCGACGGAACGTAGGGCATCACGAGCCTCCGGGCGAATACAGCGCGAATACGACGCGAGCAGCGTGCTGGAGGCATTGTGCGCCGCCTGTGGCGCCACGTGTCTCCAAAGCTGAAACGGACAACGTACAGGACGGTTTTTAACATGCGTGTTCCGGCAAATCACACTGCGCTGCACCATGGAGGCGAATGAGATTTTTTTCTCATCGGCAGGTCCGGCCCGACGGGTGGGGCGTGCCTTTTCGGGGCCGCATGACTCTGCTTGCCGGTTGGCGAAAACCCTGGAGCGCATTCGCTTGAAACAGCCATCCTGTTGGAGTGATGACAGCATAAGCGATGGGCGGAACACACCACCGTCGACTGGTTTCAGGCGGTGCCTTGCAGTCCAGTCGTCTCGGTAGTAAACCCAGTGCCCACAATTTAAGCATAGTGGTCTACTCATCACACCAACACAGCACATGTGTGATCTGTGGATTCTCGCCGAGGTCGCGAGTCACGTCGGAGGACGCAATGCAAACCGCAACGCAAACCGCTCAGGCCAGCCAGCTGGAGCGCTCGACCATACGAAAGGTGTCGATGCGGCTCGTGCCGTTCGTCGCGCTGATGTTCTTCATCAACTTCCTGGACCGCACCGCGATTTCCTTCGCGGGACCCAACGGCATGACGAAGGACCTCGGCCTCGATGCCGCGCAGTTCGGCTTTGCGGCGGGTGTGTTCTTCATCGGCTACATCTTTCTGGAAGTGCCGAGCAACCTGGCGCTGCATAAATTCGGCGCGCGCCGCTGGCTCGCGCGAATCATGGTGACGTGGGGCATCGTCGCGCTGCTGTTCACGTGGGTGAGCAGCGTGCCGGGCCTATATGCGCTGCGTTTTCTGCTGGGCGTCGCCGAAGCGGGCTTCTTCCCCGGCGCGATTCTGTTTCTGAGCACATGGGTGCCGCAGCGTCATCGCAGCCACATCCTCGCGCTGTTCTATCTCGCGCAACCGCTGACGATCGTGATCGGCGCGCCGTTTGCCGCGCTGCTGATCGGCGCGCATGGCGTGTTCGGCCTCGCCGGCTGGCGCGTGATGTTTCTCGGCGTCGCCGTGCCGGCGATCGTGATCGGCATTGTCGCGTGGTTCTATCTGGCCGACCGGCCGTCCGACGCGCGCTGGCTCACGCAGGACGAGCGCGGCTGGCTCACCGCCGAACTCGAAGCCGAGCAGCGTCAGCGCGAATCGAGCACTGTCCACCACCGGCATCACGCAGGCGCCGCGCTGAAGAGCGGCCGCGTGTGGATGTTCTCGCTGATGTACTTCGGCCTGATCTACGGCCTGTATGCGCTCGCGTTCTTTCTGCCGACCATCATCGGCGGATTCGAAGGGCAGTTCGGCTCGCATTTCAACGTGTTCCAGAAGGGCTTGATCACCGCGGTGCCGTATCTGCCCGCCGCCATCGTGCTGTTCCTCTGGAGCCGCAACGCGACGAAGCATGGCGTGCGCAACTGGCACATCGGCATTCCGGCGCTGGTCGGCGCGTTGAGTATTCCGCTCGCGCTGTTCATGAAGTCGCCATCGGCGAGCATAGCCGTCATCACGATCACCGCCTGCGCGATCTTCTCCGCGCTGCCGAACTTCTGGGCGCTGCCCGCGCGCTTTCTGTCCGGCGCGGCGGCTGCCGCGGGTATCGCGCTGATCAACACGGTCGGCAATCTGGCGGGCTTCGTCGCGCCCTACCTGACCGGCGCGATGAAAGACGCGACCGGCTCGTATCACGCGCCGATGTTCGTGGTCGGCGCCTTCATGCTGATGAGCGCCGTGCTCGCTTTCGTGTTCTGCGCCGAGCGCCGCACAGGAATGGCCGATGAATCGGCCGCTATCGCGCTCGACCCGCATGCCGGCTGAGCGTCGCGACACATACCGAACAGACACCGAACCAACACCGAACCCTTCGAAGGAGCCAGGACCATGAAAGAGAAAATCGCATTGATCGGCGCGGGCGGAAAAATGGGCTTCCGCTTGACCAGCAATCTGTTGAAATCGGACTACCGCGTGTCTCACGTCGAAGTGAGCGAGGCGGGCCGCAAGCGCCTGAAGGACGAACTGAACGTCGACTGCGTGTCCATCGACGCGGCGATCGACGGCGCGCAGGTGGTGATCCTCGCCGTGCCCGACACGCTGATCGGCAAGCTCAGTCACGAGATCGCACCGAAACTGCCGTCCGGCACGATGGTGATGACGCTCGACGCGGCCGCGCCGTTCGCCGGCCATCTGCCGAACCGGCCCGACTTGACGTATTTCGTCGCGCACCCATGCCACCCGCTGATCTTCAACGACGACCCCGATCCGAAAGCACGGCGCGATTTCTTCGGCGGCGCGTATGCGAAGCAGTCGATCACGAGCGCGTTGATGCAAGGGCCCGAGTCCGCATTCGACCTCGGTGAGGACGTGGCGATGACGATCTACCAGCCGATCCTGCGTTCATACCGGCTGAGCGTCGATCAGATGGCGCTGCTCGAACCGGGCCTCTCCGAGACGATCTGCGCGACGCTGCTCTACGTGATGCGTGAAGCGATGGACGAGACCGTGAAGCGCGGTGTGCCGAAGGAAGCGGCGCGCGATTTCCTGCTCGGCCACATGAACATCCTGAGCGCGGTGATCTTCAACGAGATTCCGGGCGCGTTCTCCGATGCGTGCAACAAGGCGATCGAGTTCGGCAAGCCGCGCTTGATGCGCGACGACTGGAAGGGCGTGTTCGAGCGCGACGAAATTGCCGAAAGCATCCGCCGCATTACCTGATGCGCACCGCGACTTCTCCTTACCGACTTTCAACGGGGACTGCATTGTGAGCGAACGCATCTACGCGACTTACTGGCTGGAAACGGGCGACGATCCACGCCGCGCCGCCGATACCATCGCGGGCGAACAGTCGAGCGGCACCTTCGTGGCGCTGCCGACCGAGACGCCCGAGCTGAAGGCGCGCTCGGGGGCGCGCGTCGAGCGGCTCGAGATTCTCGACACTGCCGACAAGCCCCATCTCGCCGGCGGTCTCGCGGCGAACCGCTATACGCGCTGCGCGCTTGAACTGTCGTGGCCCATCGAGAACTTCGGCCCGTCGTTACCGAACCTGATGTCGACCATCGCAGGCAATCTGTTCGAGTTGC
Organism: Paraburkholderia sp. RL18-085-BIA-A; assembly: GCF_046027075.1. Classification (NCBI taxonomy): domain Bacteria; kingdom Pseudomonadati; phylum Pseudomonadota; class Betaproteobacteria; order Burkholderiales; family Burkholderiaceae; genus Paraburkholderia; species Paraburkholderia sp. RL18-085-BIA-A. The sequence continues at coordinate 11,344 of NZ_JARESU010000045.1, forward strand.
GTCAGGTGTCGGGCTTGCGGCTCACCGGTTTGAAGTTGCCGCCCTCGTTCGCCGCGGCCTATCCTGGACCGGCATTCGGGATCGAAGGCACGCGTCGTCTGAGCGGTGTCACGCATGGTCCGTTGATCGGCACGATCATCAAGCCGAGCGTCGGGCTGTCGCCTGGCGAGACCGCGCAGCAGGTGCGGGAACTCGTCGAGGGCGGCGTCGATTTCATCAAGGATGACGAACTACAGGCCGACGGTTCGCACTGCCCATTCGACGAGCGTGTGAAAGCGGTGATGCACGTCGTCAACGAGCATGCGGATCGCACCGGCAAGAAGGTGATGGTGGCCTTCAATCTGACCGGCGACCTCGACCAGATGCGCCGCCGTCACGATCTCGTGCTCGAACAGGGCGGCACCTGCGTGATGGCAGTGCTCAATTCCGTGGGGCTTGTCGGTCTGCATGAATTGCGACGCCATTCGCAACTGCCGATTCATGCGCATCGCGCGGGCTGGGGTTATCTGACGCGCGGCGAAGGGCTCGGTTGGGACTACGCGCCGTGGCAGATGCTCTGGCGCCTCGCAGGTGCGGATCACATGCACGTGAACGGCTTGCGCAACAAGTTCAGCGAATCCGACGACAGTGTGATCGCCTCAGCGCGTGCGGTGCTCGCGCCGGTCATGCCGGAAGCGCCGATGACCGCGATGCCGGTGTTCAGCTCGGGCCAGACAGGTTTGCAGGCCGCTGACACCTATGCCGCGATTGGACGCGCCGACCTGATTCATACGGCGGGCGGCGGCATCTTCGGCCATCCGCAGGGCGTCGCGGCGGGCGTCGAGGCGCTGCGCGAAGCGTGGGTCGCCGCGATCGAAGGTGTGCCGCTCGAACGTCATGCCGGGCGTCATCCGTCGCTGCGTGCGGCGCTGGGCTTCTGGAAGTGAGTACGTGATGACCGATCCAGCGAAAGAAGCATTCGGCAACGGGCTGCTGCTCGCGTATTACGGCGACGACTTCACCGGTTCGACCGATGCCATGGAAGCCATGACGGCGGCAGGCGTGCCGACCGTGCTGTGCCTGGACACGCCGACGCCGGATCTGCTCACGCGCTTTCCGGACGTGCGCTGCGTCGGCCTCGCGGGTTCTTCGCGCGGCCGCAGCCCCGTATGGATGCGCGACGTGCTGCCCGCTGCATTCGCGGGGCTCGCGGCATTGGGTGCGCCGATCCTGCAATACAAGGTCTGCTCGACGTTCGATTCGTCGCCGCAAGTGGGCTCGATCGGCGCGGCCATCGACATCGGCGTGAAGCTGATGCCCGCGCAGTGGTCGCCGATGGTGGTTGGTGCGCCGCGTCTGAAGCGCTATCAGATGTTCGGCAATCTGTTTGCCGCCGTCGATGGTGTCGGCTACCGGCTCGATCGCCATCCGACCATGTCGCGCCATCCGGTCACGCCGATGGACGAAGCGGATCTGCGCGTTCATCTTGGCCGGCAGACTTCGCGACGCGTGGATCTCGTCGACATGCTGCAACTGCGCGCGGGCGAAGGCGCATCACGGGTGCGGGCATTGAGCGCGGCCGACACGCCCGTCGTGATGATCGACGTGCTCGATGACGAAACGCTCGTCGAAGCCGGGCGGCTCGTGTGGGAGCAGCGCGCGGACGGTGTGTTCACCGCGTCGTCGTCCGGGCTGCAATACGCGCTGGCCGCATACTGGCGCTCGCGTGGCTGGTTGCCCGCGACGCCTTCGTTGCCTGTTGCCAGGCCAGTCGAACAGATTGCGGCCGTGAGCGGAAGCTGCTCGCCGGTCACAGCGGTGCAGATCGCGTGGGCACGTGCGAACGGCTTTCATGTCGAACGGCTCGATCTGCATCGCGTGCTCGATCTCCGCACGGGCAATGGCGAGATTCTTCGCGCGGTCGAGGTTGCCGCCGACGCGATCCGCGCGGGCAAGAGCGTGATCGTTCACAGCGCGGAAGGGCCGGACGATCCGGCAGTGCAGGCATTCGACACGATTGCGCGCGACGCTGGCTTGACGCGGCAGGAAGCCGCGCGGAATGTCGGCGGCGCGCTGGCTGAAGTGATGCGTCAGTTGCTGGAGCGGGTCGAGCTTTCGCGCGTGGTGGTCGCGGGCGGCGACAGTTCCGGCGAAGTCGCGAGCACGTTGGGGATCGATGCGCTGAGTGTCGCCGCCGGGCTCGCGCCTGGCGCGCCGTTGTGCCGCGCATGGTCGTCGTCGGCGCGGCGCGATGGCCTTGAAATCGCGCTGAAGGGAGGCCAGATTGGCGGCGCGGACTTCTTCGGCACAGTCAGAATCGGTCGCTAGCATCTCCTCCGATTGCTTCGATGCACACCGTGCCTCGTCGCTGCAGTTCCTCGCAAAGACCTGAGAGTGTATGGTATCGTCATCAGACCAGAAGCTTGAATGACGAAAACGAAATGGGCGAGATCATCCCGCGGCGGAAACTGTACCAGGAGGTCGTGGACCGTCTGATGGAGCGTATTCGCTCGGGCGAGATCGCGCCCGGTGCCCAGTTGCCGTCGGAACGCGAACTGATGGAAATTTACGGCGTCGGGCGGCCTGCTGTCAGAGAGGCGCTGCAGACGCTCGAACGTTCGGGCATCGTCGAGATCGTGCATGGCGAACGCGCGCGCGTCGTCGTGCCCACCGCGGACCGGCTCATCGGCCAGATTGCCGGCGGCGCGATGCATCTGCTGCGCACGCATCCGGACATGCTGGAGCATCTGAAGCACGCGCGCCTCTTTCTGGAGACGGGCACCGCGCGCATGGCCGCCGAACGTGCGACCGAAGAGGACGTCGCGCGGCTGCAATTGAGCGTGGCTCAACATCGCGCATCGATGGTCAACCTCGAAGAGTTCATTGAACGCGACATGGCATTTCATCGCGAGATCGCTAAGATCAGCGGCAATCCGATTTTTCCGTCGATCGTCGAATCGCTGTTTCGCTGGGCCGGCGAATACTATCGACCGCTGGTCCGCGCACCAGGCGCAGAGGAACTGACGCTTTCGGAGCATCAGCGCATTGTCGATGCGATCGCCCGGCACGACGGCGACCAAGCTGCGGAAGCGATGCGCGCGCATCTGACTCGCGCCAACGAGCTTTATCGCACGTTGATCACGTGACGCAGCCGTGAATCAGGCGCAAGTCAGATAACCAGTTGGTTAAGCGGCTCGTATATTCCACGAGCCGAAGTTTTTTACTGGTTGAAAATGCCCGTCTTGACAGTCACGTCCGACACGCTCATCGAATAGCGCTTCACGACGTTGGACGAATCGAACAGAACGACCAGTTCTTTCTTCTCGCCGCTCTGGCTGGAGCCAAACCAGTTCACCACGGGAATGAAATTAACCCCGTCGGCGTGCATCTTCGCGAATTCATAGCGCCAGACTTCAAGTCCCGCGTCCGTGAATTCCGTTTTCTGCGGCGAGCCGAATCGTGCGCGGATTTCCTGCTTGGTGGTCTTTCCCTCTGCGATCTTTGTCGAGACCGTAGCTTCCGATTCAGAACGCAAGCTCTCATTGCCAGTGCCGGCGCAGCCAGCCAGAACCAAAGCTAGAGCAAGTACAGCGATTTTCTTCACGCATCCCCCGTATGGTCTAAAAGATTAATGAACAACGCCCGCCTGATTGTGAATAGTCGCGGGACGTCATCCATTCCTGTTATCGGGAGGCTGTAAGAAAAATTAAGGGTTGAGGAAATAAATTTTCCGCTTTCGCTTTGCACGGCCATAACGTGAGTACGACAAACAGCACGGGAATAGTGGTCGCTGGTTAGTCACTGCTGACGCTGCCGGCAAAGCCCATTGGCGCGAATGAGGAACTCTGAAAGCTGCCGAAAAAGGCCGCACGTTGCCGGGAGCGAAGTCGTCGTGACCGACAGCGCCATGCCGACGAGCAGCGGGTTCGCCGTGTCGAAGGTCATGAACTGCGGATCGCTGCCCAGCAGCGCAACAGCGTACCGAAGAAGAACACGCGGTGGGCCTCAGACTCAAGCGGGCGCGCCCCGCGACGAATACATCAACCAGACGCCGGCCACCAGCAGCGCGGCGCCGGAGACAGTCTTGAACGACAAACCATCGCCGGTCCATAGACTGAACAGGTATAGCTCGATCACGGTGACCGCCACCATCACCGGATACGCGATGCTCAACTCGACACGCTTGAGCGCCAGCGCATATAACAGGAAACCGACACCATAAGCGCCCAGCGCCGCGCCGCGTATCAGATTTGGCCGCGCGAACAGCAGGGTGGTCAGGTCGTCGCTCACGACCGCATACTGGCTCGCCACACGCAGCAGAATGCTGGCGACCGCGCTGCACGAGCCGCTAATCAGAAGCAACAGAATCGACATGGGTCAACGCGTCCACTCAGATCGCCAGCATGACGGAAAGCACGCACAGACTGATGACGATCAGGCTCGTGCGGTCCTTGATGGCGAACACGATCGGGTCATCGTTCATCTGGCCGCGAAACGCGAGCATCCAGACACGGCTGATCCAGTAGAGCAACAGGCCGAACAGCACCCACAGCGCGGGCTTGTGGCTATACAGCGTGCTGATTTCGGGCGAGTTCATGTAGAGCGCCAGCACCAGCACGGCCGCATAGGCGGAGGCCGTGCCGAATGCGCACAGAATCATGATGTCCTGCGCGAGATAGCCGCGCCCGGCCGCCGCCTGCTTGCCGCTGCGCACCAACGCGTCGAGTTCGGTATAGCGCTTGACCATCGCAAGGCTGAGGAACAGCAAGCCCGAGAACAGCACCAGCCAGTACGACAGCACGATTTCGTCGGCCGCGCCGCCTGCGACGATGCGCGCGGTATAGAGACCGGCCAGCGTGAACACGTCGATCAGAATGTGGCGCTTGAGGAAGAACGAATAGGCGAGGGTGGCGCCGAAATAGCTTGCCAGCACCAGCGCGAATCTGGCGGGCAACAGCACGGCGAGTGCAGCACTGCCGATCATCAGCACGAACGACAGCCCGAGTCCGAGCGACACCGGTAATTGGCCCGACGCGAACGGCCGGTTGCGTTTGCGCGCGTGGCGGCGATCGGCGTCGAGATCGAGCAGATCGTTGAGCAGATAGACCGACGACGCGCACAAGCTGAACGACGCGAACGCGATGGCCGCGTGGACGATCGACGGGACATCGGTGAAATGATGGGACGCGAGCAGTGGCACGAAGATCAACAGGTTCTTGACCCACTGATACACGCGCATTTCCTTGGCAATCAGCCGCAGCAGCGCGCTTTTCTTTTCGAAGAACACGATGCTGCCGTTCACCTTGGCGGCGGCCGCGGCAATCCGTTTGGTCCCCACGACGATCGCGCGGCGCGATTGCACCCACACCGGTATGTCGATCATCGCGTCGCCGCAATAGTCGAAACCGTGTGGACCGAACCGGCCGACCAAGGCCTCGGCCTTGTTCTTGCCGGACAGGTTGTGCGCGTCGTTACTTGCCATCACGCCGTCGAAGATGCCGAAATGGTCGGCGATTTTCTGCGCAAGGCTCCAGTTGGCCGCGGTGCATAGGAACAGGCTGCGGCCTTGTGCCTTCTGTTCGCTCAAATAGGCCAGCAGTGCGGCGTTGTACGGCAGCACGGCGATGTCCATCGCGACGCGCTTAGCGATCTGCGTCTTCAGCCACGCCTTGCTCTTGAGCAGCCAGAAAAAGCACATGAAGATATACAGCGGGTTCTGCTTGACGAGTACGAGAAACGATTCGATCAGCAGATCGGTGTCCGTGAAGGTGTGATCGAGATCGACGCACAGCGGCACGTTCTCGCCGTCGTTGGCGGCGAAGCCGTCGCCGAGCGGCACGCTCATGCTGCCCGTGCTGCCTGCCACCCCAAAGCCGGCCAGCGCCGCGCCGCGGCTGCTGTTCGCAAGGTAATACGCAGTCGTCGTATCAAGTGCTCGTGTGTCTTTGCGCATGCGTGGCTCCTCCATTCCATGAAGAGCTTAGTGACCGTGCCCGCAAAGATATGTGCGCTAAGCGACGCACGCGGATCGGCGCCTCGACTGGATTCAGCGGGTCCAGGCGCTTTCGCGCTGCGTGCGGCGGATAGGTCCGATGTTTGGATGCCTGGCTCGGTAAAAGTTAAGTTGACGCCCCGCTTGCGCGCGTGTTCCCGCAAGACGGGCGACGGATGCGCTCCAACGCACATATCGGAGCAGGGGGAATCGTTAGGCTAGCTCGAGCGGTCCGGGGGCGAGTGCGGCGACGGGTCGGCCGCCGAGGGTTCTGGTGCTTCATACAACGCAGGTTTTGCCGATCTTCGCGCGAGTGACATTCGTCGGGACGCGACTTCCAATTCCGCATCGCATCGATTGATGCATCGCCGGGCCGGTCGGGTCGCGACGCGTTTCAGCGTCTTCAAGGACAGTCCCGGCAAGCAACGATTGCCTCACCGGCCGCCGAGCGACCGGGCATGCAATAACGCGTGCGCGCCATCGCTCGAGTTCGGCATGCGAGCCGGTTACTCCTGCAGTTCGCAAGTTTTCAACTCATACATCGCACAGTGGGGGCTTCATGTTCAATACAAGGGCTATCCGCGCGAAGTCGGGATTGAGCTTCAGTGCAGGTGCAATCATCCTTCTCGTGATTGCGGTGGGCTGCCTCGCGATACACGTCCTGCACCTCTACGTGAAGTTTCGCGCGAACCCGCCCGATGCGTTCGGCGACTTCAATTTCTATCTTTACGCATTCAACACGGTGCTGGAAGATCCGGCGCGCCTCTACGATCACGACGGGCTCGTTGCGTTCTTGCAGGGCATCGGCGCACGCTCCACCGGCGACGATGTCTTCTATGCCTATCCTCCACAGTTTGCGCTGCTTTTTTCGCCGCTCGCGCTGCTCACGCCGCTCGCCGCGAAGTTTGTCTGGATGTCGATGTCGCTTGTGCTGTTCGCGATTGGCGTGCTGCTTATCGTGAAGATGGCGTATCGCGGCGACGAGCGCGGCGTGCCCATATTGCTGGTGGCGATCGCGCTGTTGAGCTTCCCGCTGGTGGAAGATGCGTACGATGGTCAGTCGAACCAATTGCTGTTCTTTCTGCTAGCCGCCACCTTTTTCCTGGTCGATCGCGGCAACCGGTACGTTGCCGGCCTCGTCCTCGGACTGGCGATCGTGCTCAAGCTCACGCCGCTCGCCATCGCCGGCTTGCTGCTGCTGCGGCGCGAATGGCGTACTTTCATCGCCGCCATGGTCGTGTCGATCGCACTCACGGTGATTACCGCGGTTCAAGTGGGCCCGGGCGTTGTGTTGCAGTACTTCCTGTCGGACATGCCGCGCCTGAGTGCACTGAATCAACTGGTGGGCGGCGGGGGCCTGCCGAGCAACAATTCGCTCAGAGGCGCATTCCAGACACTCTCGGCGCAAATCGGCATGCCGATGTCGAGCGACATGCTCACACTCGTGTCGCTCGCGTTTGCGCTGGCCGCGTGCCTGCTTTCCGCGTATCTCGTGTTTCGCCGCCACGAGGACAGTCGGATGGACTACGCGCTCGCCGCGATGACGATGTTGATGGCTTACCCGGTGCTCGAACCGATTCACCTCCTGGTTGCGCTGATCCCATTGTTGATTCTGTTCGGCACCGCGCTCGAATCGGAAAGCAGGCAGCTTTCCGCGATCAAACCCAAAGTGGAATTGCTGTTGGCGGCAATCGCCGTGCTGATCCTGTTCTTCGCGGCGAAGTTCGTGTCTTACACCGTCGCGTCGCTGATCATTTACGGGCTATGCGTCGCGCGCTATTTTGCGCCGAAGGTGGTGCGTCGCCGGCATCGCCCGACGCGGTTCGCGTGACCGGTCGGGTGAGGGGAGCCGCTACGCCTGCTCCCCCACCTCGCGCTTCAGATCGAGCGCGATGAAATCGACGAACGCGCGAATGCGATTGGACATCTGATGCCGCTGCGAATAGACCGCGAAGATATCGGCGTTCGGTGTTTCGTGATCGGGAAGCACGCGAACCAGCGAGCCGTCTGCCAGATACTGCTTGATATCCCATTCGGCCCGCATCAGGATGCCGTGTCCTTCGAGCGCCCATTTGACGGCGATTTCGCCGTCATTGGTCGTTAGCGTGCCTTTGATCCGCACCGCCTCCGTCTTGCGGGCCGCGCCTCTGCCCGACGTCAACCGCCATACTCCATAAGCTTCGTCACCCTGCCGGATGCCGACGCAGTTGTGCCGCGTGAGGTCATGCGCGGTTACCGGCATGCCGTGCGCGGCAATATACGAGGGCGCTGCGCACAGCAGCCGCCGGTTCGCGGCGAGACGTCTCGCGACCACCCGCGTATCGGGCGGCTCGCCGAAGCGGATGCAGACGTCGAACGTGTCGTCGGTCAAAGGCGGCGGCGTCACCGACAACTGAAGTTGCACGGACACCTGCGGATACTTCGCGACGAACCGCGAGATCGCTGGCGCGACGTGGCTGCGTCCAAAGCCGAGCGTCGCGTTCACACGCAGCAATCCCTTCGGACTTTCCCTTGCCGTTCCAAGCAGCTCCGACAGCTGAGCGATCTCGTCGAGAATCCGGCGCGCGTGCTCCACATAAAGCTCACCCTCGGGCGTGAGCATCATCCTGCGCGTGGTCCGGTTGATGAGCGCCACGCCCGCGCGGCTCTCCATTTGCGTCAGGTGCTTGCTGACGGCAGCCGGCGTCAGCCCCAATTCGCGCGCGGCCTCGCTCAGGCTGCCCGACGCCGCAAGCGTCGAAAAAAAACTCAAATCGGCCGGTTGGACGGTCTCGCGCATCGCGTGAACTTGTGAATTAAATTTAAAGATGGTTTGAGTTTAGCACCGGTTTTGGAGTCCGGATGTAGGTAAAGTTCAGTCACACCCAACACCATGAAGGACGGAGACATGAAAACCTATCGCATCGCGACGATTCCGGGCGACGGCATCGGCAAGGAGGTCGTGCCGGCCGGTCAGCAGGTTCTCGAGGCGCTCGCGAATTCAGATAAGTCGTTCGCATTCGAGTTCGAAGACTTCGACTGGGGCGGCGACTATTACCGCAAGCACGGCGTGATGATGCCGGAGAATGGTCTGGACGCGATTCGCGACAAGGACGCGATTCTGTTCGGCTCGGCGGGCGACCCCGATATTCCCGACCACATCACGCTGTGGGGCCTGCGCCTGAAGATCTGCCAGGGCCTCGATCAATACGCGAACGTGCGGCCGACCCGCATCCTGCCGGGCATCGACGCGCCGCTCAAGCGCTGCAAGCCGGAAGACCTGAACTGGGTGATCGTCCGCGAGAACTCCGAGGGCGAATATTCGGGCGTGGGCGGCCGGGTCCATCAAGGGCATCCGATCGAAGCGGCCACGGACGTTTCGATCCTGACTCGCGCCGGCGTCGAGCGGATCATGCGCTTCGCGTTCCGGCTTGCGCAATCGCGTCCGCGCAAGCTGCTGACCGTCATCACGAAGAGCAACGCCCAACGCCACGCGATGGTGATGTGGGACGAGATCGCCCTCGAAATTTCGAAGGAATTCCCGGACGTCAAATGGGACAAGGAGTTGGTGGACGCGTCGACCGCGCGCATGGTCAACCGTCCCGAGTCGCTCGATACGATCGTCGCGACCAATCTGCATGCGGACATTCTCAGCGATCTGGCCGCAGCCCTTGCCGGCAGTCTTGGGATCGCGCCGACCGGCAATATCGACCCTGAGCGCCGCTATCCGTCGATGTTCGAGCCGATTCACGGCTCCGCCTTCGACATCATGGGCAAGGGGCTTGCCAATCCGGTCGGCACTTTCTGGTCGGTCGTGATGCTGCTCGAACATCTCGGCGAATTCGACGCGGCAACGCGTGTGATGCAGGCCGTCGAAAAAGTCACCGCCGACAAGTCTCTCCACACACGCGACCTCGGCGGCACCGCGACGACGGTTCAGGTCACCGACGCCGTCTGTGCGCTGCTCGAAAAGGCCGCGATCCCCGCGAGCCACGCGGCGTAAGCAAGACTGAATTGAACGCCCGGCGCGGCACGTTCGCCCGAGGGCGGGCGTGCACAGCGAGCAGTCGCGACAGCACGATGCGCGCACATGACCGCAGCGGTTCGCGGGCCGGATCGACTCTTCCCGACGCTCTGAAGACGATGAAGCGGGCCCGCGAGCGCGGCATCCGCGCGTCCGAGCGCCTCGACAACAACGACGCTCACGGCTTCTTTCAGGCGCTTGGCGACTCGGCCGTCACCGGGCCGACGCTGACCAGCGTCAACGATTTCGTGCCATCTTCATCGCCGCGCAGCACGGCGAACTTTCCGGGAGCCGATAAAGATGCGCCGCACTCGTAATGCCAAAATCGTCGCTACGCTGGGTCCCGCGAGCACGAGTCACGACACCATCGAAGCGCTGTTCAATGCAGGAGCCGATGTCTTCCGGCTGAACTTCAGCCACGGCACGCACGACGATCATCAGCGTCGCCTCGAAGTCATCCGGTCCATCGAGACGAGCATGGGTCGACCCATTGGCGTGCTGCTCGATCTTCAGGGACCGAAGCTGCGGATCGGTACGTTTGCGCACGGCCCGATTTTCCTGGAGAAGGGCGCTACGTTTCGACTCGACCTCGATTCGAAGACGCCCGGCGGCGTTAACCGCGTTTCGCTTCCACACCCCGAAATCTTCGCAGCCCTGAACGCGCAGACCAACCTGTTGCTCGACGATGGCCGCGTGCAGTTGCGCGTCGAGCGGTGCGGGCCGGACTTCGCCGAAACGACCGTGATCGTCGGCGGGCCGCTGTCCGAGCACAAGGGCGTCAACGTTCCCGATGTGGTGCTGCCGCTCTCGGCGATGACGGAGAAGGATCGCCGCGATCTGGAATTCGGCCTCACGCTGGGCATCGACTGGCTGGCGCTTTCTTTTGTGCAACGCGTCGAAGATATTCGCGAGGTCCGCAAGATCGTCGGCGACCGGATCGGGATCGTCGCGAAGCTGGAGAAGCCGGCGGCGATCGGCTGCCTCGATGCGATCGTCGACGAGGCGGATGCCGTGATGGTCGCGCGCGGCGACCTTGGCGTCGAAATGCCGGCCGAGCAGGTGCCTGCGATCCAGAAGCGAATCGTTCGCGCGTGCCGCAAGGCCGGCAAACCGGTCATCGTCGCGACGCAAATGCTCGAATCGATGGTTACGGCGCCAGTGCCCACGCGGGCCGAAGCCTCGGATGTCGCGACCGCCATCTACGACGGCGCGGACGCCGTGATGCTGTCGGCCGAATCGGCAAGCGGCAGATACCCTGTCGAAGCCGTGCGCATGATGGATCTCATCATCTCGCAAACCGAACGCGACCCTTACTACCGCGAAGTCATCGCGGCGTCGCACGCGGCGCCTCGCGCCAACACCTCGGATGCGATCGGCTACGCGATGCGGCACGTCACAGGCCTCCTGAACGCGGTCGCGACGGTTGCGTACACCAGCTCCGGCTACTCGGCGCTGCGCATGGCGCGCGAGCGGCCGTGCGCGCCGATCGTCGGCATGACGCCGCAGACCGGGACGGCACGTCGTCTGGCGCTGGTTTGGGGTGTCCACCCCATCGTGTGCAAGGAAGTCGTCGATGCGCTCGAAGTGAGCGAGCTTGCCTGCGACACCGTGCGCGACGAAGGTTTCGGCGCAAGCGGCCAGACCGTCGTAATCTCCGCCGGCATGCCGTTCGGCACGCCCGGCACGACCAACCTTCTGCGCATTGCGCAAATCCAGTGAGGCATCGAATGGCACCCATCAGGGACCTTCACGGCTTCTTCGAGCTGCCCGATTCTCGGCGCAGCGGCGCCAGGGTGCTGGCTTCAGAAGTCCGATAAGAAGCGCCGCGCAGACGGCTAGCGGACGACGTACCGATAACACCGCACCTTCCCATAGAGCACTGCTCGACCTCCAAGGAGGAGACAAAATGATTTCCGATCTCGAAGCCCGGGTTTCCCGCAAGCTGATGCTGCGGATTATTCCGTTTGTGATGTTGCTGTACTTCGTCAGCTTTCTCGACCGTGTCAACGTAGGGTTCGCGGCGATGACGATGAACAAGGCAATCGGGCTTTCGCCGGCCGCGTTCGGCCTTGGCGGCGGCCTTTTCTTCATCGGCTACTTTCTTTTCGAAGTGCCCTCGAATCTGATTCTCCACAAGGTGGGCGCGCGCAGGTGGATCGCACGGGTGATGGTGTCGTGGGGCATCGTGTCGGCGGCCTCCGCCTTCGTCGTCGGGCCCACCAGCTTTTACGTGCTGCGCTTCACACTGGGTATCGCCGAGGCCGGCTTCTTCCCCGGCATCATTCTTTACCTCAGCTTGTGGTTCCCGACCCGGCAACGCGCAGTAGCGGCGGCGTGGTTCATGGCGGCCGCTCCGATCTCGACGGCTATCGGCTCGCCGCTTTCGGGCGCAATCATGAAACTCCCGCCGATGTGGGGTTTGGCCGACTGGCAGTTGCTCTACGTCATCGAAGCCGTGCCCGCGATCGTTCTCGGCTTCGTCGTGCTGAAGTTCCTGACGGACTCGCCTTCGAAGGCGCAATGGCTGCAGACTGACGAACGCGAATGGCTGATCGCCAGATTGAAAATGGAAGCGGACGCCAGGCAGTCGCATGCCGGTCACACGGCGGGTGCGCTCAGTGCATTGCGTGACCCGCGTGTGCTTGCACTGGCACTGATCTACTTTGGTACCTCGGCCGGACTCTACACACTGGGTCTGTGGGCGCCGCTGATCATTCGCCAGTACGGCTTCGGTTCATTCGAAACCGGGCTCATTGCAGGGGTGCCCAGCATTCTCGCCGTCGTCGCGATGATCGTGTGGGCGAAGCATTCTGACCGTACCGAAGAACGGACGTGGCACGTGGTGATTCCATGCGTGATTGCTTGCCTCGGATTCATTTGTGCCGGCGGAGCCAGCAGCGCGTTGATGATTATTCTCGCGCTCGTCGTGGTGAACATCGGGATCAGCGCCGCCAAAGCGCCGCTGTGGGCGATGCCGAGCATGTTTCTCTCGGGCGCCGGGGCGGCTGCGGGTATCGCAATGATCAATTCTGTCGGCAACCTGGGCGGCTTTGTCGGCCCGTTCGCGATAGGGTGGCTGAAGGAGGTGACGGGCGGGTATGCGGCTGGTTTGTATGTGGTGGGAGCGACGCTCGCTGTGTCTGCGGTGGTGACGCTATTGCTGAGCCGGCAGGCGAAGCAGCAGACGCCGGCTGTGGCGGGCGAGCGGCACGGGCATTGATGGCGTGGGCGAGATCCGCAACTCGCTTCTCTGGATATTCGACGCCATTGCGATACGGGCTATGTCGATGAACTCCTGGGGCGTGGCGGAACATGCTTGCCACCTACGACATAGCATGTCTACCGCCCCTGTGAACACCTACTGTCGCTGAATAGAAGTCCGATTGAAACTGATTCGCCCCAGATCTGCGAAGAGACAGGGAGGGGTGATCCAAACCACGTCGCGAGCAGATCCGTTGATTGCGACGCCACCGTTATCACGCGGGCGGTCTTCGATGCGCTGCCCAACACCTTCGTAATGAAAGCGGATCACGGAAGCAGTTTTGTCGAAGTCGTTCGGGACAAGTCGCAACAAACCTTTGAGAGCTTGCAGGTTCTTACAGACCTGTGGATGTCTACCGACTTCTACAGAATCGCGCGGGAATGCCATTACCGGGAAATTCAGCCGCGTATTTTCGGAACCATCTTGACGTGGGGATCTGCCCTTACGCTCGCAGTACGACGCCCGCGCCGCCTGCGGAGAATCTGCCATCGATTCTGGAGACGGCGGCTATCTTGTCGGAGGATTTCAACTATGTTCGCGTACGACCTGTACGCTCCCAACAATGATGTGTACTTTGGCGAGCGAACCTTTACGCCGGGTGCTGGTGTGGTTCTCATGAGGCCCGACCGGGTCGATTTCGAGTGGGGACGACCATTGACGTGAGCAGCTGAACTACGCAATAGATCGCAATGCGCTAATTCAACAGAACTGTTCACTAAACGGCCGGCCTCTCAGCCGCATTCTCCTGGCCCACGACGGTTTCAAAGAACTGCTCGTAACGCCGGCAACAGGCATTCCAGCCGAATTCATCGACAGCCACAGCGTTGCTCGCATTGCTGGCAATGGTCGGCCACGACTCGCTAATTGAGCGCACGATCTTCGGCAGTTCGGAGACGTCATTGAACAGAATGACATTGTCGAACTTCCTTGCAGCCCAGATCATGAAAGGCGTCGAGCGCGAGATGAGCAACGGCACCCGTCCGATGGCCTCGAAAAACGCGCCGCTCACCAGCATTGAATCTGCCGCGTGCGGCAGGATTAGTACGTCGCTATCGACAATGCTTTGCGCAAACTCCGCATCGGACAGGAACTTGGCGTCCAGTTGCACGACGTCGCGCAGTGACCGCTTATCGATAATCTGATTCAGCGTTGCGAGGTAGGCTTGCGTGCCTTGTCCGGCGATGTACAGCTTGCTCTCGCTTGGCCAGACATCGAGTACCGCATCGATCTGCTTGTACGGGCGAATAACGCCGAGCATCGAGAACAACGGCGTTGCATGAACGGTCTTGGGTTTAGTCGGCGTCTGGCCAGGCGCGTCCCAATACAGCGGATGTGGCAGATAGCGCGCGTTGTACTCGGCCTGAAAATCCGGCGCATGGACGACACGGAAGTCCGCCAGCCGGCGCACGAAGCCGATAATTCGAATCGACAGGCTCCGGTTGAAGCCGACCGTATCGTGGACCGCTTGATCGTGGACGAAATACACGACCTTGGCCCGCCCGATCAACATCAGCGAGCAGTAAAACGCGAAGAGCAGGGAGCCCGCCAGGTTCAGGCGAGCGGTGCCTTCTTTCCGCTTGAATGGCCGGTATTCAAGCCAATGAAAAGCAAGAATGTTGTTCGGTTTGAACAGCTGGGCGAATCCGCCTTTGAATAGCCCTTTTATGGAAAGCGGCACGACGTCGTAACCGATCGATCTGTAGAGTTCCTTTTGAATCTCTATATAGCGATTTGTATGGTTAGTGAACGGGGACATCATCACAAGCGGCCGTGGTCCATTGATCTGGCCGCTTTCAATCGTGCTATCTGCTTCCTCGATAGACTGCGTCATCTGTACATTTCCAATTGAGCTGTACGTCGCAAGGTATGGGATGCGCACGCCGGAAATCAGCCGGGTCTTGCCTCAATTTTAAAGCGTGCAACGCACTAAGCGTCTAATGAATGGCTTCATCTGTGTGTTTAGCTTGCAGCAAAAGCTATTTCTACGGGGCATCAAATTCCGCCAATTAGTAGGCGTAATTCGGCAATGAGGTGGCGGGCTTCTTCGATGCGGTCGCCGCGCACCAGGCAGGCGGTGACTTTATTGCTGCTGCGATTTACAGGGTCCGGTAATAGTTATCGAATCGAAGGCCGTTGCCCGCGTATAGGAGACCGGATTTTTCGTGGGTGCGTAGGCATCCGCGCTCGCGGGTATTGGCGGTTTGGAGCGTGACGCGCTGAGCGACGTCGCGGGGTGATAGCGAGCCCTTCTTAGCGTCTTGAACACGGGCGGGTGGGGTTCCGCTCTACTGCAATCGGCGGCGCGCGCGGCCGATTGCAGCGTTGACGCTCATTGCGCAAATAGGGAATGGCGCGCTGGGATCGTACCAGCCGTTCGACTCATCAAGCCGCCACCGCACGCCTTCCCATCGACCACCCATTGACTGCCAGAAACACCAGCAGCGTGGCGCCAAAAATGCACTGCCGTCCAGCCTCGCCGATCTGCAACGCGGTCAGCAAACTGGTCAGCACAGTGATGAACACTGCCGCGATCGCCACGGCCACGTAGTCGCCACGTCCACCGCCAAGCGACACGCCGCCGATCACCGCGACGACCACGCTGGTCAGCACGTAGCCGCTGCCGAGACCGAGAAACGCCTGCCCCACGTAGCCCACCAGCAGAACGCCGGTCAGCGCGGCAATGACCGCGCTCGCCGTATAGGCCGCGATCCGCACGACGCGCACACGCGCACCGGTCAGGAGCGCGGCGGTCGGATTCGCGCCGGTCGCCATCAGCCGGCGACCCCACGCCGAGCGGTCGAGAAACCACCACACCAACGTTCCCGCCACGAGCCACAGCACGGCAACCGTCGGCACGCCGGCGACGCTTCGCCCGGCCAGTGCAACGAGCGTCGCGCTGGCGGCGGTATTCACGTGCAGCAACGATGACCACACGATCAACCCGCCGTCGACGAGGCTTGCCATCGCAAGCGTCATCACAAGCGGCGGCACTCTGAACACCGTAATGCCGCAGCCGTTGATCACGCCGACCACAGCGCCGCACAATGCCGCCGCGACCAGCGCCAGCGGCAGCCCCGCGGACCCGGCGCCGATGACGGCCGCGCCGACTATCCCGCCCAGCGTGGCCGCCGCGCCGACTGACAGATCGAGTCCCTGGCCGCCGGCGATCATCACGAGAGTCTGCGAGATGCCGAACAAGCCAAGAAACGTGGCGATCTTCAACTGGTTCGCCAATTGGTCCGCATTCGTAAAGCCGGGCACCGCCCACTGTCCGCCCACCATCACGACGACCATCAGCACCAGCAACAACGTGCGTCTGGAATTGAGCATCGCGTTCATACCGGTTTCCTCGCGCTGATGAACGTGCAGCCGAGCGCGAGCAGGATGACCGCGCCCTTGAACACTTCCTGGTAGTTGCTGGGAATGCCGGCGAAGTAGACGACGTTGCCGATCAGCACGAGCACCAGTGCTCCGCAGATCGCACCGATCATCGACCCGCGCCCGCCCGCCAGCGAAACACCGCCGATCACGACCGCGGCCACCGAATTCAACGTGTAAGGCAGGCCGAGGCGCGCATCGCCGGACGATGTCTGCGCGGAAATGCAGAGCGCCGCGCCGAACACGAACAACCACGCGAGCACGTAGCCAAGCAGCTTGACGACACGTGTATCGACGCCCGACTTGAACACCGCGTCCGCCGAACTGCCGGTCGCGATCAGACGGCGTCCGAAACGATGACGTTGCAGCACCGCCCACAGCGCCCATGCCGCGATGACCGGTACGGCCGCGAGCGGCAGCACGCCGACGCGCATCGCGAACCACTCGCCGAGCACCTCAGGTACCGCGCCGCCAGGCTGCGGCATCAGCAGCAACGCACCGCCGAACCAGATTGCGCCGGTGGCGAACGTCGCGATCAGCGCGCTTTGCCGGAAGTAGCCGACCAGCACGCCGTTGCAGACGCCGGCCGCGAGCGCGACGGCGAGCGCCGCCACACAGGTCGCGGCGGTGCCCCAGCCGGTCAGCGACGGCACGGCGGCGAGCACGCAGTTGACCAGCGAAATTCCCGCGCCGACCGACAGATCGAGTTCGCCGAGCAACACGATCACGGCCTGCGCCATGCACACGAGAATCACCGGCGCCGCGTTCTGCAGATTGCTCGACAACGAATCGGCACTAAAGAAGTCCGGTTGAAGAAACGCATTGCAACTGACCACGATCAGCAGCATCACAAGGCCGGGCAATGCGCTGGCATTGCGTGATGCGATCGCATTGATGCCTTGGCGAACCCTGCGCGAGCGCTGCTCGTGGGGAGCGTGGAGTCGTTCGGTCAGGCCGGCCTTCATGCGGCGCTCCTGCCGAACAGCGCGCTTGTCACGCGGGCTTCGTTCATCTCGGGTCCTTCGAGTTGTGCGACCACGCGGCCCTCGTACATCACGATCAGGCGGTCGCAAACAGCGAGCAGTTCATCCGTATCGGATGCGTAGACGATCGCGGCAGCGCCCGCCTCGGTCAGTGCGCCAATCGCTTCATAAATCTCCTTGCGCGCGATCACATCGACGCCCTTGGTCGGATCGCTTAACAGCAGCACTCTGACCTGCCGGTCGAGCCAGCGGCCGATCACGACCTTCTGCTGGTTGCCGCCCGACAGCGCGCGCACGGGCTGCCGCACATCGGCAGTCTTGATGCGCAGCCGGCTCACGGAGAAGTCGACGAAGCGCCGGATCGATTGGCGGCGCAAGCGCCACGGCTCGCTCTGAAAATTGACGGCAACCTGCGCGAGATTGAACTCGACCGAATGATCGAGCCACAGGCCTTGCCGATGGCGGTCGTTCGGCACGAGACAGACGCCCGCGTCGATCATGTGCCGCGGCGAGCGGACCGTGAGCGGCGCGCCGTCCAGCGCGATTTCGCCAGCGTTGAGTTTGCGGTAGCCGGCCAGCGCATCGAGCAGTTCCTCCTGCCCATGTCCCTGCAGTCCCGCGACGCCGAGGATTTCGCCTTGCCGCAAATCGAAGTCGACGCCACGCAGACGAGCGCCGGCGCGCAGTCCGCGTGCGCTCAATGCGACGCGGCCACTGCCGTTCGCGGCACTTGTGCGCAGGCGCTTTTGCGATTGCTGGGCGGCGTCGTGCAGATGCGCGGCAGCGGCGCCACCCGCCGCGCCGCCCATCCATGCCAGCACGCGGGCTTCGTCGAGCCGGCCTTGCACTTGCAGTTCGCCGGCATAGCGTCCGTTGCACAGCACCATCGCGCGATCGCACAGCGCCTCTATCTCGGCCATCCGATGCGAGATGAACACGATCGCCGTGCCGCGCGCGGCCAGCGAACGGATCACGCGCATCAGGCTGTCGACTTCGGCGGCGGCGAGCGCCGCGGTCGGCTCGTCGAAGATCAGCACGCGCGGTTCGAGCGCCAGCGCCTTGGCGATTTCGACGAGCTGCTGATCTGCAACGTTCAGCCGGCCCGCCGGCATGTCGAGGTCCCAACCGGCGCGCAGGCTCGTCAGCAGTTCGGCCGCGCGCCGCCGTGCGGCGCTCCGGTTGAGGAACCGTCCCGCGCGGCACACTTCGGCGCCGAGAAACACGTTCTCCCACACCGGCAGATTGGGCGCGAGCCCCGGATGCTGATGCGCGATCGCAATTCCCGCGTTGCGCGCCGCGCGCGGCTCACCTGGCGGCAGCGCCACGCCGTCGAGCGACAGCGTGCCGTGGTCCGCCCGGTTGTCGCCCGCGAGAATGCTGGACAGCGTCGATTTGCCCGATCCGTTCGCGCCGAGCAAGCCGAGCACTTCGCCGGCATTCAGTTCGACGCTGACGTTGTCGAGCGCGACGACCCCGCCGTAACGTCGGGTGATGCCGTTGGCAGTCAATAAAGGCATGCTGGGTCCGTCACGGGGGTCATGGGGTGAAGAGCGCGTCGAGTTCCGGCTCGCTTAGCCATTGCCCCAGGAAGTAGCTGTCGGGCTTGCCGTTCATCGACGCGAGCGTTGCGTCGAGCGTGTCGGCCGTGACGGTCTTCGTGATCGGGAAGTAGTAGGTGTTCTCCGGCAGCGGCTTGAGCTTGCGTCCCTGAGCAAGCCGGACCGCGATGCCGAGCGCGGTCCGGCTGATGTCGGGCGGGTTCACCTGCACGAACACCTTCATCGGATTGCCCGCGTCATGCTGTTTCTTCCACTCTTCGAGAAAGCCTTTCTGCGCTTCGCCCGTCATTACCGCGACGCGCCGGTTGGCGTTTTCGAATGCACGCAGGACGCCGAGCGCCATCGCGTCTTCGGTGAACACCGCATCGATTTGCGGTTGCGCGGCGATCACCGTGGCCATCACCGCCTGCGCCTTGGCCTCGTCCCACTCGCCGTAGCCGGACCACACCACCTTGATGCCGGGATACTTCGCGAAGGTGTCGAGCGCCGCCTTCTTGCGCGCCTCCGCGGCAGGATGGCCGGGAATGCCGTCGAGCACCACGACGTTGCCCTTACCGTGCAATTGCTCCGCGATCCACTCGGCGTAGCGTTGCCCCCACTTGTAGTGATCGACGGTGACGTTCACCGCGTACTTGTTCGACACGGCCTGATCGAACGAGACGACTGGGATCTTGCTGCGCTCGGCTTCGGAAATCACGCCGTTCAACGCGGTGGCCGAATTGGCGTCGACCATGATCGCGCCGGTTTTCTGGCGGATCATGTTGCGCATGTCCTGAATCTGCTGGCCGGTATTCGCGCCCGACTGCTGGACGATGAGGTTCGAGGCCAGGCCCTTGGCCTTATAGGTCTGGAACTGTTCCTTGGCGCCGTCGACCATCTGGTTGCGCCATTCGGTGCCGAAATAGCCGTTCGATAAGCCGATGTCCGGCGCGGCGGCCCATGCCGACGCGCACACGAGGCTCGCTGCGCAAGCGGCGAGCAGAGTAACCGGTTTCATTCTGTCTCCTGTGTCGCCCAGAGTTGGCGCTTTAGCGCCTACTCTGGGCCCATGCAAAGCGGTCGCCCAGAGTTGGCGATTTAGCGCCTTACTCTGGTCCCATGCAAAGCGGTCGCCCAGAGTTGGCGATTTAGCGCCTACTCTGGGCCCATACAAGGCTGTCGCCCAGAGATGCCGCCTTAGCGCCTCACTCTGGGCCCATGCAAGATGGTTGTTGTTATCTGGTGTCGTCCCACAAGACTCCGCACCGCTCAATGCACCGGTGCGTGAATCGTCTGCGCGACGCCCGCGTCGACCGGCAACGTGGCGCTCGCATGCACTTCGCCGCGCGGCGGCACGACATCATGCGAGGTCTTGAAGATTTCGCCGTCCTTCATCACCAGCGTGATTTTTTTCGGGTCTTGGAGCACCGCGAGGTCTTTCAGCGGATCGCCGTCGACAAGCAGAATGTCGGCCAGATAACCTTCGCGAATCTGCCCGAGTTCGTGCGGCTGCATCATCAGTTCGCCACCGAGCCTGGTGGCCGACAGCAGCACTTCCATCGGCGTCATGCCGATGTACTTCACGAAGTATTCGAGGTCGCGCGCATTCGTGCCGTGCGGCATCCACGCGAAACCGTAGTCGCCGCCAGGCAGGATGCGGATGCCGCGCTTGTGCATCTTCTGCAGCGTGAGCGCCGCCGTTTCGAGTTCGCGCTTGTAGCCCATCTTCGTCGCGGCCGCTTCGCTGATGCCCCACGGCTCCGCGTGATAGAGCGTGCTGATCAGCCAGCCGATTCCCGGCGCGACGAAGTGCTTGTCCTTGTTCGCTTCGAGCATGTCGAGCGCTTCTTCGTCGGCAAAGCTGGCGTGGAAAATCAGTTCCAGCCCGTGGCGCACGCATTGCTTGACCGACTCGCTCGAACGCGCATGCGCGGCGACGCGCTTGCCTGCGCGCCTGGCCTCGGCGGCGAGCATCGCGATCTCTTCTTCCGAAAATGGCGACGACTCGGCCGAAATGCCCGCGATGTACTCGCCCGACAGATTGATCTTCAGATGATCGACACCGTACTTCACGAACATGCGCGTAGTCGCGCGCATTTCTTCGGGACCGCTCACCACCGCGCCGAAGTTCAGTTCCTTGAACGGCATGTGCGGCAGTGTGTTGTCGGCGAGGCCGCCGAGAATCGTGATCTCCTGGCTGCCGGCCAGATAGCGCGGGCCGGGAAACTCGCCCGCGTTCACCGCGTTGCGCAGCACGACATCGAGCCGCGGCTTGGCGGCCGCTGCGCCGAGCGCCGAGGTCCAGCCCATCTCCAGATAGCGCCTCGCGACCCTCACGCACCAGAGCATGTGTTCTTCCGGCGGCATGAACTGAATCGCCGACAACGAAGGCTGATCGTTCCATGAGAAATGCGTGTGGGCTTCCGTCATGCCCGGCATCAGGAACGCGCCCTTGCCGTCGATCCGCTGCGCGTGCGGCGCGCTGATGGGCGCGCCTTCACGTCCTACCTTGGCGATGCGCTGTCCTTCTACGAGAACTTCGCCCCTGAAGGGCTGCGCGCCGCTGCCATCGAATACCGTTACGTTCGTCAATACGATCGAGCTCATGTGTCTCCTCCAGGCGGGCGGATTGCGACTCTCGCGCATCTCGCCCTAAGGTTCGTGCTTCGCTAAAGACGTTTCACCAGTTTTGCTCTGTCAGTCGTTCCATTGCATGCCGTGCGATGTATCAGCGGGCGGCGCGATAGAAGGCCTGCAATTCCGCCTTCGACTCCGCGGGCTTTTCGAACGTGGTCCAGTGTCCGCAGCCGTTCAGCACCACCACCTTCGCGCCGGCGATGCGCTCGCCCATCGCCTTCACCGCGTCGGGTTTGCCGACGCCGTCCTGAGCGCCGGTAATCAGCAGCGTCGGTACCTTGATCTGTTCGATCGGCGCGGGCTGTGCGCCCGCCAACGCTTCGCAGCTTTGCGCGTAGCCTTCCGGCGATTGACGCATCACGCTCTCGCGCACCAGCGCCAGAGCGACCGGACGCTGCGCCCTGGTTTCGTCGCTGGTTGCGCCTTTGACGATCGCGTCGGCAATTTCCTGCAAGCCCGCCACGCCCTTGTCGCGCGCGAGCGCCGCGCGCTGGCGGATGCCGTCGCGGCCCGCGTCGGGTGGCGCGAGCATCGGGCCGAACAGCGCGAGGCTCTTCACCAGGTGCGGATGCCTGACGGCCAGATGCTGCGCGACGATCGTACCCATCGAATGCGCGACCACGTCCGCCTGTTCGACCTTCAGTTCCCGCAGCGCGGAAGCGATGATGTCCACATACACGTCGATCGACAGCTTCTGCGACGGCAGCTCAGAACGCGCGCTGCCCGGCAGGTCGATGCGGATCACCCGCTTGCCTTCGAACGCGCCGAGTACCGGCGTCCAGTTGTTCGACGAGCCGCCGAGACCGTGAATGCACACGACGGGCGCGCCGTCGCCTTCCGTTTCGATGTAAAGACCCTGGACCTGGATTGTCGCCATTTATGCCACCTCGTTTTCAAGAATGCCGACGCGCGGAATTTCCATTCGCACGACGTCGCCGGTTTGCAGGAAGCGGGGAGGATTGAAGCCGATGCCGACGCCAGCCGGTGTGCCGGTTGCAATCACGTCGCCCGGTTGGAGTTCGATGCCGGCCGAAATCGTTTCGATCAGCGTGGGGATGTCGAAGATCAGATCCCGCGAGTTCGAGCTTTGGCGCAGTTCGCCGTTGACCCAGCAGCGCACGTCGATATTGGCGGGATCGAGTTCGTCGGCGGTCACGAGATGAGGACCCATCGGGCAGAAGCCGTCGAGCGATTTGCCGAGGAACCACTGGCGGTGCCGCTTCTGCAGATCACGCGCGGTCACGTCGTTGATGAGCGTGTAGCCGAACACGTGCGCAAGCGCGTCGGCCTTGCGGATGCCGCGGCCCGCCTTGCCGATCACGACGCCGATCTCGACTTCGTAGTCGAGTTGCTGGGTGACTGCCGCGTGACGCGGAATTTTGGCGCCGGGGCCGATTACCGTCGATGCGGGTTTGGTAAAGACCACCGGCGCTTCGGGAATGTGCTCGCCGGCTTGCGCGCTCTTGTCGAAGCCGGATTTGCTGAATTCTTCGGCGTGGTCGTGATAGTTTTTGCCCACGCAGAAAATGTTGCGGCGTGGCTGGTCGATCGGCGCGAGCACCGCGACGCTCGCCAGCGGCCGGCCGTCGTGCTTCGGCAGCAGCGCGCTTTTGATCGTGTCGTAATCATGAACCAATTGGATCATGTCGCCGCGAAAGCCGTCGCTCAATTCGGTCACGGGCCAGTACTGCTGCCTTTCCGGATCGACCACTGCAATGGTTTTCACGCCGTCGACGAGCAAAGTTGCCAATTTCATGTTGAGCCCTTAATCTAGGTCCAGTTGGTGAGAATTTCTGTCACTGTAGGACCAAATGCGACCAGAACCAACTAGGGTTAACCAAAAATAGATACCAATTGGTTCTATGTAAAAGAGCTTCTGCGGCAAGGAATAAGGTCATGGGCAACGTCGAGACAGGCAAGATTTCCGTTAGAGCGGAGGGCGCGCGCGCGCTCGCGAGCTATCTGGAGGAAGCCATTCGCACGGGGCGCTTGCGCGAGGGCATCAAGCTGCCCGCTGAGCGCGAGTTGAGCGAGGAGTTCGGGGCGTCGCGCGGTGCGGTGCGGCGGGTGCTGGCCGATCTGAAGGGGCGCGGGTTCATTACGCAGGCGGTGGGCAGCGGCACCTTCGTGTTGCCGCAAGGGAATGCGGCGGGCGCGACGGTGGGCGCCGAAGCCGGGGCTGCGTCGGCGGCTTCGCATGAAGTCGTGCAGACCAGCCCTGCCGAGTTGATGGAGGCGCGTCTGCTGATCGAACCGCTGATGCCCGGCCTGATCGTGCGTTATGCGACGGTGGGTGACTTTGCGCGAATGGTCGAATGCATCGAGCGGTCGGAAGCCGCGCAGAGCATCGAAGAGTTCGAGAAGTGGGACGGCGAGTTGCACAAGACATTTGCGCTCGCCACGCACAACAGCTTCTTTCTACGCGTGCTCGAACTGACCAACGAAGTGCGCGAGCAGGGCGAGTGGGGACGGCTCAAGCGCAAGTCGCTGACGCCCGAGCGGCGATCGGAGTATGAGGCGCAGCATCGCGCGATCGTCGAAGCGCTACGCGACCGCGACGCGGACCTCGCATGCGAACTGCTGACCGGGCATCTGAAGCAGATCCGGCACAATCTGTTTGGCGGGTGAGCATCTGTCGTTGGGCCGAGGGTGGTGTGTTCCGGGTTGTCGCGTTGCGATCCAGCCAGCACTTCGACTTGCATCGCGTGCCTTGCGCGGAGAGGTCGGCGATTCGCCGCCGCCACGCGTGCCATCAGTGTTGACGGATTTGCGCCGCCGCTTGCCTGGCGAGCGACAGATCTGTGCTGTACCGTCCTTCGCGGTCGCCCGCAGCGATTCGCGTGCGTCGCCTGCACGCGAACGCAAGACAAGGCTGTGAAGAATCGCCGCCGCCACTTTCGCGAGGGCCGCGGGAGTCGCCGCCGCATCCAGTTCACCCTGCGCCTTCGCGCGCTTGAAGCGCCGCTCGAATGCGGCATCGAAGGTATTCAGTCCGTTCGCGCACTTCGCGCATCTTTCATGAAGCATTCGTGAACTTTACTTAACCTCACGCGCTTCACTTCCCACGCCACAAAGAGAAGAAAGCGCCATGTACAAGAACCTCCAATCGCTGCGATGACCCGACAAACGCCACGCTCAAGTCCGACGCGTACACGCAGGCGCACACTGCGCTGATGTCGCTAACAGGTACATCGGCGACGACGTTCAATGCGTTTGCCCACTCGGGCGACACCAGCATCGATCGCTTCGCCGATTACACAACCAACCGCACCAACTTTCTGCGCCGCATGACGCTCTCCTTCTCGCAGATCGGCGCAACGAACGCTGCGCCGATCGTGCCCAAGGGCGCAGAAGTACTGCTCGAGACGCGCTTCCCCTATCTCGACGCCAACCAGCGCCGCGTCGTGCTGAAGACGACCGAAATGTCTTCCGGCTATCCGCTGATGGACGACGCCGAGGGCTGGGGACGTCTCAACCTGTTCGCCGCGGCGGACGGCTACGGCGCGTTCAACGGCAGCGTAGTCATCGCGATGGACGCGAGCAAGAGCGGCTTCAACGCAGCGGATACCTGGCGCAATGCGATTTCCGGCACGGGCAAACTGACACTGCAGGGTAGCGGCACACTGACGCTCGCCGGCACCAACACGTATTCGGGCGGCACTGAAGTGCAAGGCGGGACGCTGCGCGCCGCATCAGGGAACGCGTTCGGCAGCGGCGACGTCTACCTGGGTTCGGGCACGGTGGCGATCGGGTCAACACAGGCAGTCGTCGTCGCCGGAAAGTACACGCAACTTCAGAACACGACACTCGAACTCGACGTCGGCCCGAACGGACAAGGTCTACTGCGCGTCGGCGGTCAGACGACACTCGCTGGCGGCACGTTGCACGTGAAATTTGCGAGCGGCTATACACCGAAATCAGGCGACCTGCTCAACCTGATCTCCACGGGCGCGCTGTCGGGACGCTTCACTAGCATCGTGGTCGATGGCTTCACCGCCACGCCGACCTATGATGCAACGGGCGTGCATGTGCAGTTGAAGAGCTGAGCAACACTAGTTGCGTGCCGCCGGGCTTGCGCCGGGCGGCGTCCGCTTTCGCGTGCTGTTGCCGATATTGCCCCGGCACTGGCGGATGAAATTCTCGATGAGGGCCGCCAGCATCTCCTCACTGCCATGGATGTACAACCCGGAATTCGATCACGTCGTCGCTCGCGCCAGGGGTAGCCCAATGTCCGTTGGGCCAAGGCTGACGGACATACCTCTGCACCGGGCCGACCGCCGCTATTCGCGGCACGTTGCTTGCTGGGGCACAAAAGGCAGGGAACCTTGGCGCGAAACGCCGAGGTATAAACCTGCCTTTACGATGCCAACGCCTATCCTTCATAAATTGCGATGTGCGCATTTCCGTTCGGTTTCTCGCGCGTCGTCGGCGGCCGTTCCGCGCTTACGCCGAAGGGGAGGATATATGGGACGTTCAGCTTCGCCTGTGCCCGCGCAACGCGCACCGCGTCGCCGGCAACCAGGCAAACGCAAGTGGCTCGCAATAGGCATATCGCTGACTGGACGAAGTAATGAGTCAATCGACGCTAATACCAATGATTCACGCCCAGGCAGTGGTGGTGCGTGGAGGTGTCCCGTGGTTCGGGAGCAGGAGTATAAGATGTCGCGCTATATCGAACACTGGTTAAGTCAAAGCCGTGTGATCGCCGCACTGGCGGTGTTGCTGACGTTACTGTCTGTGGCCAATCTGGCGCACGCGGTCCCTCCCGATGCGGCGGCCGTACCCACTGCCGCTGCTGTTGGTCAGACGGTTACGTGCCAACCCACTTCCACGACCAGGCCGCAGCCGACTCTACCGAAGGGATTTACCGAGCAGATCTTATACAGTGGCTGTCTCAATCAGCCAACGGCGATAGCTTTTAACGGAAACAAGTCTCTGGTTTTCGTCGCCGAAAAAGGGGGCAAGATTTGGCAATGTGATTTGTCGGCCGCACCTCGGTGTTTCCTATTTGCCGACCTCGGCAGTAAAGGTGAAGTCTGCAATGATGCCGACCGCGGACTTCTCGGACTTGCGGTCGATCCGCAAAGCGATGGCAATAGTATCTACGTGCTTTACACGACGCCTCCTGCCATAGGAGCGTCGTGTAGCGGAGACGTCCTTACCCATGGCCAACTTTCCCTTTTGACAGGACCGGACCACGAAACCAAGATCCTGCCCCCGGAAGGGTCAAGCAGCCAGACCTGGTGTTTTTTCTACAGTTCTCACAGCATCGGCGACCTGACCTTCGGAGCCGATAACAAGACGCTTTATGTCAGCGCCGGCGAGGGCGCAAGCTTCATCCAGGTAGACAACGGCCAACTGGATAACGCTTGCGGCGATGGCACGAATCTGCCGCAGGGGGCATTTCGCAGCCAGGGCTTTTCGCCTTACTACGATGGCGTCATTCTCCGGATAGCGAACCCAGGCACGACAACCCAAAGCGTCGACGTTGTTGCAAACGGCTTGCGCAATCCTTTCCGCTTCGCCCGCGTGCCCGGCATCACGGATGACCTGTATGTCGGCAATGTGGGGTGGAACGACTGGGAGGCCATCGATTTCGTCAGCGGCGCCGACAAGATCGGCAACGGCAAAGGCCCGAACTTTGGCTGGCCGTGCTACGAAGGATGGAACCCCGATAACTTGAGCGCGGCTCCTCAGGCTGCATACAACAACCCTCCTCCGCCTGACACGAGCTACTGCGGGCGCGTTGTAGGTCCCGTTGCGCCGCCGTTCTTTGCGTACGCTCATCAGAGTTACGTTTCGCCCGAGGACAGCAGGGGAAGGACCTGCGGTGGCAAGCCGAACCGCGGAGGGCCGGACCAGAGCGGTAGTGTGATTTCCGCCATTGGGTTCACTGACGACACGAGCGCAACTTATCCTGCTCAATTTAAGAACGCCTTGTACTTTGGCGATCTTCTCCGGCAATGCATCTGGACAGTGCAGCCTGCGAATGGAGTGCCTGTGCCTCAGACTTTTGCAAAGGGTCTGGAGGGGGGGGCGGTGGACCTGAAGGCTGGTCCGAGCGGCGACCTTTTCTACGTAGACATTGTTACGAGTACCGTGAGGCGAATTACGCACAAGTAACAGGGAGATTTCTGTGGGCTCTTCTCAGCGGCGCCGCAAGCAAGCCGTGCATCCGCGCATTGGCATTTGTGGCCCCTTCGCTATGCACTTCAATGGCGGATAGCTGTTGTTTATATGCTTGACTCAATAGGCGAAGAGCGAACGACACGTCCGAAGAGCCCGCGGTCTTTGGTCGGGTAGTAGATTCTGCAAGACCGGCCCTTGGGACACACTGAATCGGCCGAGGGCAGTCCACACTTCACCTTCGAATGGCCATTGGCGGATCCGACGTCGGAACGTCCGACCGACGGGACAGACGAATGTGGGTTCATGGCCGAACTCGCCCCAACGCGGCGTTCCCTGAAGCGGACATTCAGAAGCAATCCAGTGCAGCGACGAATGTCCGCAATGTCCGATCCCGCGACGAACATCTGCCTCACTCATCTCACCTGCTCAAACTCACACCCGCTCAACAAACCCACGTCCTAACCCCGCCAACTCCCCACACCCCAACAACCGCATGGTGATCAGCATCTCATTCATCAGCAACGCCAACACTTCATCGACTCCGCCGCCACCCCGCCACGCAAGCCCATACAGCGGTGCGCGCCCAAGCAACACGCCCCGCGCGCCCAAAGCGACAGCCTTCACCGCATCGCTGCCGCGCCGGACACCGCCGTCGATAAAAACAGCGAGCCGCTCGCCAAGCTCATCGGCGATTTGCGGCAACAGCTCCAGCGGCGACAAAGTGCTGCCTAATTGCCGCCCGCCGTGATTCGACAGAACGATCCCATCTGCGCCATGCATGGCCGCCAGCACCGCATCCTCGCGCAGCTGAACGCCTTTCACGATCAACTTGCCGCTCCAATGCCGCCGGACCCATTCGAGGTCCGTCCATGCCAGCGTCAGATCCATCTGCCGACTCAGCATCGCCGCATGCCGCGACAGGTCCGCGCGCTCGCCGACGCTGCGCGCGAGGTTCTTCAACTGTGGCGCGCCATGTCGCGCGATCTGCCAGCACCAGCGCGGATGCCGGATGCAGTCGGCAACGAGCCTCGGCGAAACGCGCAATGGCAGCGCGAAACCGTTGCGGGTGTCGTGATCGCGTTTGCCGTGAACCGGCACGTCGACCGTCAGAACCAGCGTCGAAAAACCGGCGGCGCTGGCCCGCCGCATCAGATCCTCGGCGATACGCCGATCCTTGGGGACGTACAACTGCATCCACAGATCGCCGCCGGGTGCCGCCGCGCGCACGTCTTCGAGCAACGAAGTCGACGCGGTCGACAGCACGAACGGCAAGCCCGCGTTGCTCGCCGCCTGCGCGAGCAGCTCATCCGCGCGCGGCCAGAACAAGCCGTTGAGCCCGGTCGGACCGACAATCAGCGGGGCCGCCGCCGCGCGTCCGAAGAACCGCGTCGCTAGCGAACATTGCGACACGTCCGTCAGCACACGCGGCTTGAAGAGCCACTGCCGGTAAGCGTCGACGTTGCGCCGCAACGCGTCGCCATCGTCGGCGCCGCCGTCGAGGTAATCGAACGCAAGGCGCGGCAGGCGTCTGCGCGCGGCGATCCGGTAGTCGGCAACACATGCAAGCATGAAGGCTCCGTGGTACGTCGAATTGGCTTCGGCGATCCGGTTCAATCGCATTACAATTGACTCAACCGCCATCCGATAAACATTCAACAACCTGACACGACCATGGCAGAACGCACCGCACGAACGCCTCGCGGCGAGAAGGCCGCCGGGCCGCAGACGCCTCGTTCGTCGCTCTTCGTCGGCTCGACCGAGAAAGCGTTTCAGGTGCTGCACGCTTTCGATGGCCCAAGCCGCCACATGACGCTCGTCGATATCGCGCGCGCCTCCGGCCTCGACCGCAGCGCCACGCAACGCCTCGTCCACACGCTCGAAGCGCTCGGCTATCTGTACCGGGTGCCCGACACGCGCAATTACGGCCTCACGACGAAGGTGCTGCAATTCTCGTACAACTACGTGCGCGCCAACGAGCTGATCGACAAGGCTTCGCCGTACCTGCTGGACATCAGCCGGCGCCTTGGCGAGACGACCAATCTGCTCGAACTCGACGGCCACGAAATCGTGTTCGTCGCGCGCTTTCCAGGCCAACATCTGGTGAACATCGACATCGTGGTCGGCGCCCGTTTGCCCGCCATGTTCACGGCGGCGGGCATCGCGATCCTGTCGCGCCTGTCCGACGAACGCGTGCGCGAGATCCTCGCGCAAACCCGCCTCGAACCGCTCACGCACTACACCGAAACCAACCCCGACAAACTGCTCGAACGCGTGCGCAAGGTCGCGCGACGCGGCTACGCGGTGATCGAAAACGAAACCGTGCTCGGCGACATTTCCGTTGCCGCGCCGGTGACCGATTACGGCGGCATGGGTGTCGCCGCGATCAACATTTCGGTGCCGACCTCGCGCTGGTCGCGTGAACGCGTGGAAGCGGAACTCGCGCAACACGTGCAGGTCGCCGCGACTTCGATTTCCAAGTCGCGGCTCTCGGGCTACGCGCGCTGAACGCTCAGCGGCCGCTTATTGGCCTCTCACCGCACACTCACTGACGCCGCTCGAAGCGCTCAAGCTGCTTGTCGAGTTCGACGCGCAGATTCGCCGACAGATCGGGCGCGGCCTGCACGAGCGGCGAAAGCATCGCGGGCGCATGCACGCCGATCAGGTCCATCACCGATTTCATCGGTCCCGGATTGGTCTCGGCGAACGCCATGTTCATCAGCGGAATCAGCGAGCGATGCACCGCTAACGCTTCCTGGGTCTTGCCTTCGCTCGCGAGCCGGTGGATGGTGCGCCACGCGGTCGGTAGCAAGGTGGCGGTGACCACGATGCCGCCGCGC
Source organism: Paraburkholderia sp. RL18-085-BIA-A (assembly GCF_046027075.1). NCBI lineage: Bacteria > Pseudomonadati > Pseudomonadota > Betaproteobacteria > Burkholderiales > Burkholderiaceae > Paraburkholderia > Paraburkholderia sp. RL18-085-BIA-A. Next base: position 42,082 of record NZ_JARESU010000045.1, read on the forward strand.
GCGCCCGCGGCGACATGCAGCGGAAACAGCGTGTCCTCGCCGCTCAGCACCGCGAACGACGCATCGACGCCTGCCACGGTGCGCAGAAAATGCCACATGTCCGTGTTGCAAGCCTTCATGCCGATGATACGTTCGTGCTTCGACAACTCGTGCAGCACCTCAGGCGCGATCGCGATACGCGTGCGATACGGGATCTCATAGATCAGGATCGGCAACGGCGACTCGTCGGCGTAGCGCATGAAGTAATCGCGAATGCCTTGCTGCGTCGGATTCGTGTAGTAGGGCGTCAGGACCAGCAGGCCATCGGCGCCCGCGGCGGCGAATTCCTTGCCGGCCTGAAGCGCGTCGTGATACCCGGGATCGAGCACGCCCGGAATCACCGGCACCGTGCCGCCGGCTTCGCTAACCGCCAGTTCCGCCATCCGGATGCGCTCGGCGCGCGCCAGCGCACCATATTCGCCGGTGCCGCCGAGCGGCACGAAGCCGTCCACGCCCCGCTTCAGCAGGTAACGCATCAGCGTGCGCGCCGCTTCGGCGTTGATGCTGTCGTCGGCATTGACGGGGGTCGGGATGGCCGGCAGGATGCCGCGCAGTTGTTGTGCTGAAAGCATGAAAGAGTCTCTGTGAGAGGGGGTCAGGAAGCGAGGCTGCGACGGCGCAAGCGGTCGGCCACCCAGATCAGCGCAGCGATGAACACGAACAGGCAGGTCGACACCGCGGCGATCACCGGCGAGATCTGCATCGTGATTTCGTCCCAGAACTGCTTGGGCAAGGTCGTGCTCACGCCGCCCGACGTGAAGAGCGCGATGGTCAGTTCATCGAACGAAGTGGCGAACGCGAACAGGAACGACGACATCAGGCCCGCGCCGAGAATCGGGAACGTGACGCGGCGCAGCATCGCCCACGGCCGCGCGCCCATGCTGTGCGCCGCTTGGTCGAGGCGTGTGTCGTAGTTGCGTAGCACGGCCATCATCGTGACCACCACGTAGGGCACGGCCACGGTGGTGTGCGCGAGCACCAGTCCGAGCGACGAACCCACCAGGCCGATCTTCGCGAAGAAATAGAACACGCCTACGGCGATGATCATGCGCGGCACGACGATCGGCGCGAGCACGAACGCGAGCATGGCCGCCTTGCCGCGCATGCCGCCACGCACCAGCAGGAACGCGGCCGGCGTGCCGATCAGCATGGACAGGATGCCGGTGCCGATGCCGACCAGCATCGAGCGCGTGAGCGCCTGCATCCACAGCGGCGAGTCGACGATCTGCTGATACCACTGTAGCGAGAAGCCATGGGGCGGCCAGGCGAGGCCGGAGCCGGCGTCGAACGATAGCGGAATCATCAGGAACGCGGGCGCGCTCAGGAACACCAGCAGCAGAATCACGACCGCGCGCAGCACGAGGCTTTCGCCGTTGCCGGCGGCGCGTTTGCGGCGGCGCGGGAGCAGGCTGATCAGCGCGTCCGTCACGTTGCCGAGGCACGTCAGCACGGCGTCGCCGAACTGGCGGCTCCACTGTCCAGAACGGCCCGGCTTGCGGGCGGTCGAACTGCCGCCCGTCATGGTCGAAAGCCCTACCATCCGGTCGTAGACGAGGAACACCACGAGCACCACCGCCAGCAGCAGCACCGAGATCGCGCCGGCGAAACCCCAGTTCAGCGCCTGCATCACCTGGTCGATGATGAGCTGGGTGATCATCGTCTGATGGCGTCCGCCGAGCAGCGTGGGCGTGATGAAAAAGCCGATCGCCGTGACGAACACCATCAATGCGCCGGCCGCGACGCCCGGCAACGACAACGGGAAATACACCTTCCAGAACACGGTGCCGGGACGCGCGCCGAGCGTGGCCGCCGCGCTCGGCAAGCGGCGGTCGATGTTCTCCATCACCGACAGCATGGTCAGTACGGCGAGCGGCATCAACGCATGCACCATGCCGACGATCACGCTGGAAAAGTTGTAGAGCAGGCTCAACGGCTGATCGATGATGCCGAGGCCGAGCAGGATCTTGTTGATCACGCCGTTGCGCCCGAGCAGCACGACCCACGCGAACGTGCGCACCAGAAAGCTGGTCCAGAACGACAGCAGCACCCAGAACAGCAGCCGGTTCTTGCGCTCGCGCGTGAGCGACGAGATCAGATAGGCGATCGGGTAGCCGGTCAGCACGGAGAAGAACGTGGTCCACAGCGAGACCTTCAGCGTGATCAGCAGCACGTCCACATACACGGGCGACGCGAACAGCCGCTTGTATTCGATCAGCGTGAAGCCGTTGCCGTTATGCACACTCAGCAAGAGGAGCTGGCCGACCGGATAGACGAGCATCACGAGCAGCAGCACGACGAGCGGCGCGCCTTTCGCGCCGGGTTGCAGCCACGCGCGCCAGCGCTGGCGCCGCGCCGAGGGCGTGGTGGCGGGCGCGGGGCGGGGCGGCTGCGCGGTGAGAGCGGAATGATTCATGGCTTAGTCCGCGATGGCGACCGCGTCGGCGGCGAGCCACGACAAGCCGAGCGTCTGCCCGACTTCGTACTGGCTGCCGAGCCGGTTGGTGGGGAACGCCGCGACGAGCGGCGCCGCATCGCTTTTGTGTGGTTGCAGATAGAGCCGCGTCATGCTGCCGGTGACCATGATGTCGGTGAGTTTCGCCGACAACGTGCCGCCGCCGTCGAACCGGCCGCCGGCATCTTCGTGAACCTTCAGGTTCTGCGGGCGCAGCATCAGCTTGACCGGCTTGCCATCGGCGATCACCGGGTCGTACACCATCGCGCGTCCCTGCCGATGCCCTGCAGGCTGATTTGAACCTGATCGCCGGTACGGCCGGTCACGACCGCGTCGAGCAGGTTCGACTCGCCGAGGAAGTCCGCGACGAACACGCTCTTCGGCCGGAAGTACAGATCGGCCGGGGTGCCGAGCTGCGCAATCGCGCCCGCGTTCATCAGGCAGATGCGGTCGGACATCGTCATCGCCTCTTCCTGATCGTGCGTGACGTACACGATGGTCGTGCCGAGGTCGCGGTGAATCCGCTTGATTTCGAGCTGCATGTGATCGCGCAGTTTCTTGTCGAGTGCGCCGAGCGGTTCGTCCATCAGGATGATCGACGGGCGGTACACCATGCAGCGCGCGAGTGCGATCCGTTGCTGCTGGCCGCCCGACAATTCGCGCGGGTAGCGGTCCGCGACATGCGGCAGATGCACCATCTCCAGCGCCTGCATCACCTTGTCGCGCGCGGCCTTCGCGTCGGTCTTGCGCATCTGCAGCGGGAACGCGATGTTCTGCGCGACCGTCATGTGCGGGAACAGCGCGTAGTTCTGAAACACCATGCCGATGTCGCGTTCGTACGGCGCGCCCCAGGTGACGTCGACACCATTGATGTGGATCTGACCCGCGTCGGGTTGCGCGAGGCCGGCGATCAGGCTCAGCAGTGTCGTCTTGCCCGAGCCGCTCGGGCCGAGCAGGGTCAGGAATTCGCCTTTGGCGACGTCGAGATCGGTCGGCGCGAGCGCGACGAAATCGCCATAGCGTTTGCTCAGACCGGTGATTTGAAGGTTCGAGGCGGACATGGAATCGGCATCCTTGAAAATGAAGGCGGAGCTCAGGTCAGGATCCAGCGATTGAAGCGTTCGAGCGCGACGCTTTGCTTTTCCTGCCAGTACCTGGCGTCGATATGCAGGCCGTCTTTCATGTTCGCCGGGAACGTGGGACAGTTCTTCGCGATATCCGCCTTGATGAAACTGAATGCATCGGGCTGCGTGACGCCGGCCGGGAAGTAATCCACCAGCGCGGCCTGACGCTTCGGATCGGACGCGAACTTGATGAACTCGCGGCATGCGTTTGCATTCGGCGTGCCCTTCAGGATCGACCAGTTGTCGCAACCCCAGATGTTCTGGTTCCACACGATCGCGACCGGCGCGCCGTTCGCGATCGCCGACTGCGCGCGCGAAACCCAGGTGCTGATCATGTCCACTTCGCCCGAACCGAGCATCTGTTCGACCTGGGCGCCGGTGGTCCACCACACGTCGACGTGTTTCGCGATCTTGTCGAGACTCGCGAAGCCACGGTCGAAGTTGCACGGATACACCTGCGAGGTCGACACGCCATCGGCCATCAACGCTTCTTCCATCGTGTCGAACGGATATTTGCGCAGCCCGCGCCGGCCCGGAAAGTCCTTCACGTTCCACATATCCGCCCACGACTCGGGGGCCTTGCGCCCCTTGAACGCGTCGGTGCGATACGCGAGCACGGTGGTGTAGACATTCGTGCCCACGCCATACGGCGACATGTACTGCTGCGGAATCTTCGCGACCACCGGATCGGCTTCGAGACCGTGCTTCTCCAGATATTCCTTGCCGCCGGCGGTCAGCAACAGGATCGCCGGTTGGCTGATCTTCGCCATGTCCCATGTGTAGCTGCCGGTTTCGACCATGCTCTTGATCTGCGCGGTCGGCTCCGCATTGGCTTGAACGCCGATCACGTCGATGCCGGTTTTCTCGGTGAACGGCTTGTAGAACACCGCGCCGTAGGCTTTCGTGTAGATGCCGCCGTCGTCGCGGATGACGATCCGCTTGTTCGCCGCGCGCGACAGCGTCCAGACAAACGGGAAAGCGACACCCGCCGCGCCGACGAGCGCCGTCTTGATGACCGTGCGACGGCCGGGCTGTTGAATCTGATCGCGTGCGGGCTGCTTTTTCATGTCGGCTCCAGAGGAAGAGGGAAGGCCTGTAGTGCGAGAGGTCGGGTTAGGTGGGCGGCCGGGTTGTCCGGGGCCGCGGAAGTCAGGGCAGCAGACGCCCCGGGTTGAGCAGGTTGTGCGGATCGAGCGCCTGTTTCACCGCGCGCATCAGGCTCAGCTCAACGGCAGACTTGTAATGCGCCATCTCGGTGAGCCCGGTCTGCCCGACGCCGTGTTCCGCGCTGAACGTGCCGCGCAGTTCGTGCGCCACGTCGTTGACGGCGCGGCGCAGTGCGGCGGCCATTGCGGCTGGATCGGCGAGTTCGCGCCACGCGTCGAAGGTGAAGAAGGGGATGAAATGCGCGTTGCCATCGCCGAGATGCGCGACGACGAGAACGGCCAGTCCATCGACGATCGCATGCACGGCGCGCGTGGCCTGATCGATGAACGCGGGCACGGCGGACACCGGCACCGCGCAGTCGGTAGTCAGGCCCACGCCGCCCTTCTTGTTCGCTTCCGACACGCTGTGGCGGATCTCCCAGAGCGCGGCGCGCTGCGAGTCGTTGCTCGCGACCACCGCGTCGACGACGAGGCCGGCTTCGGCGGCCTGTTCGAGTGTCCGCTGCAGCAGGTCGGCCATTTCGTCGCCGCCTTGCGTGTCGGCCAGTTCGATCAGCACGTGCCATTCATGCGCTTCGCCGAACGGATCGCGGCGCTCGGGTACGTGTTCGATCACGAGTTCCAGTTGACGCCGGTTGATCATCTCGAACGCATTCAGCCGCGCTCCGCACGCGGCCTGGAACAGTCCGAGCACGTGCAGCGCGGCGGCGGGATCGAGCGGTGCGAACCACGCGAGCGCGTGATGCGTGGGCAGCGGATGGAGTTTCAACGTGGCTGCCGTGATGATGCCCAGCGTGCCCTCGGTGCCGATGAACAGATGCTTCAGATCGAGGCCGGTGTTGTCCTTGCGTAGCGCGCGCAGACCGTTCCACACGGTGCCGTCGGCGAGCACGGCTTCGAGGCCGAGCACGTTGTCGCGCGTATTGCCGTAACGCAGCACGCTGGTGCCGCCCGCGTTGGTCGACAGATTGCCGCCGATCTGACATGAACCTTCGGCGCCGAGGCTTACCGCATAGAGACGGTGCTGTTCGGCGGCGGCGTCCTGCACGGTCTTCAGCACGCAACCCGCTTCGACTTCCATCGAACCGTTGGCGGCGTCGATATGACGGATGCGCCGCATCCGCGTCAGGTTGACGATAACAGGCGGCACGCCGTGATCCGGCGGCACGGCGCCGCCGCACAGGCTCGTGTTGCCGCCTTGCGGCAGTACAGGCACGCGATGCTCGGCACACAGCCGCACCACAGCGGATACCTGCGCCGTGTTGGCGGGCAGCACGACACAGGTCGCGGGGCTCTTGTAGCGCCCCCGCCAGTCTTCGGTGAAGCCTTCCAGATCGGATGCCGCAGTCAGGACTGCATCCGCTCCGACGGCGGTCTTCAGTGCGGCTAGCAGAGGCGCGACATCGTTCATTTCCGTTCCTCGATCAGGCGGCTGCCGCGGCTCGAATGAGCCCGGATCAACAGTGTCTGGGAAAAGCATAGGAGCAATAAAATCGCATTGAAATGCAATTAATCGCATTGCGATCGAAATGTGCGTATTTACTGAAGCGCCCAGTCCGCCGCCCGGCCACGGGGGCTTTCGCGCTTGGTGAGCGATGCGTGTCGCGCGGCTTTTCATCCCAGACGTTTGACGTCGACGATGCGACGCTCGGCGTAAACCCGAAAACACGAATGCTTGCGCCGCGATTTTGATGTGCGTATATTGAATTGCACTATCTGTTATTACTATGAGATAAAACATGAGCGAAGACATTCTGGTTTCGAATCACGGCCGCGTTGCAGTCATCACGTTGAACCGGCCTGCACGATTGAACGCGTGGACCACCGCGATGCGCGAAATGATCATCGACGCATTGCAGCGTTTCGACGCCGACGACAACGTCGCGGCGATCGTGATGACGGGCGCCGGCGATCGCGCGTTTTCCGCGGGACAGGATCTGGCGGAGGCGCACGACTTCGACGGTGAACGGGCGGTCGCGTGGATCAAGGAATGGGAGCGTTACTACACGGTGCTGCGCAGCCTGAACAAGCCGCTCGTGATGGCGCTCAACGGCACGGCGGCCGGCTCCGCGTTCCAGGTGGCGCTGCTGGGCGACATTCGCGTCGGCCATCCGGGCGTGCGCATGGGGCAGCCGGAAATCAACGCGGGCATTGCGAGCACCACCGGCCCCTGGATCATGAGCGAAATGCTCGGCATGTCGCGCACGATCGAACTCACGCTGACGGGCCGGCTGATGGACGCGGAAGAGTGCGTGCGGATCGGCCTGATTCACTACCTGGTGCCGGCCGACGAAGTGTTCGACAAGGCGCTCGAGATCGCGACCGACCTCGCCGCGAAGCCGCCGGTTGCGATGCGTCTGGACAAGCAGCGTTTCCGCGAGATGACCGAGCCGGGCTTCAAGTCCGCGATCGAAGCGGGTGCGCGGATCCAGCGCGAAGCGTACGACTCGGGCGAGCCGGCGCGAATGATGGAAGCGTTCTTCCGTCAGCGCGCGAAGTAAACCGGGGAATCTGGCGGCACCACAGGCGTAGGCAAACGCGCAGCGTGGCCGCTTTCGTTGCATTCAATCATCCTGTGCGGGAGACCTGAGCATGACGCAAGATTTCAATCCAACGCGGCGCCGCATTCTGCAGGGCGCGGGCGCCGCCGCGCTGGCGGGCGCGATGCCGAGGCTGGCCGGCGCGCAAGCGAAGCAGATCGTGGTGTCGGACCCGGGCGGCCCTTACAACACGGCTTATCGCGCGGCGTTCTACGATCCGTTCGAGAAGGCGACCGCCATCAAGGTCGTCAGCGTCGCGCGCGAGTCGCAGCCGGTCGCGCAACTGGCCGCGATGGTGCAGACGAAGAACATCGTGTGGGACGTCACCACGCTCACGCTCTCCGCCGATATTCCGTACCTCGAATCAAAGGGCTTTCTCGAACCGATCGGTCTGAAGACGGGCGACTTTCCGGACGTGATGTCGGAGGCGGTCACGCCGAACTGGCTCGGCGTCGACGTGTATTCGACCGTGCTCGCGTATCGGCAGGACAAGTTGGGGCAGAAAGGCCCGAAGTCGTGGGCGGACTTCTGGGACGTGAAGCGTTTCCCTGGTCGCCGCTGTCTGCGCCGCAGCCCGCTCGACACGCTCGAACAGGCGCTACTCGCGGACGGCGTGCCGCTCGACAAGCTGTATCCGCTCGACGTCGATCGCGCGTTTCGCAGCCTCGACAAAATCAAGCCGCACGTGAACATCTGGTGGACCTCTGGCGCGCAGGCCATGCAGGCGATCCAGAGCGGCGACGTCGACATGATCTCGACGTGGAACGGCCGCGCGCAGGCCGCACGAGATGCCGGCGCGCCGGTTGCGATCGTCTGGAACCAGGGGCTGTATTCGATCGAAGGGTGGGGCATTCCGAAGGGCACGCCGCGCGCCGAATTCGCGAAGCAGTTCGTGCGCTTTTGCGCCGACGCGAAACGGCAGGCCGTGCTAACGCAGACGCTCGCCTATGGCCCGACCAACCGCAAGTCGTTCGACTCGATTCCGGCGCCGCGCGCGGCGTTGCTGCCGACCGCGCCGGACAACCTTCGCGACATGCGCCTGCCGAGTCCGCAATGGTGGGCCGACAACCGTCAGAAGGTCACCGAGCGCTTCAACACCTGGATCATTTCCTGAAGAGGCCGGCCATGAGTGCAAAACTCGAAGCGATCGGACTCGCCAAAAGCTATGGCGAAACTGTCGCGTTGCAGCCGACCGACCTGACCGTGCAGGCCGGCGAATTTCTCACGCTGCTCGGACCGTCCGGCTCCGGCAAGACGACGCTGCTGCAGATGATCTCGGGGTCGTCGCGCCGACCTCGGGCCGTGTCGAGATCGACGGCCGCGACGTCACGCATGTCGAGCCAGGGCGGCGTGGCATCGGCATGGTGTTCCAGAGTTACGCGCTGTTTCCGCATATGAGCGTATGGGACAACGTTGCATACGGTCTGCGGATGCGGCGCAAGAAGCACGATGAGGTGCGCAGCGCCGTGGACGACGCGCTGAACATGGTGCGCATGAGCGAGTACGCGAAGCGCTTCCCGAAGGAGCTGTCTGGCGGTCAGCAGCAGCGCATCGCACTGGCGCGCTGTTTCGCCTACCGGCCTTCGATAATCCTGCTCGACGAACCGCTCGGCGCGCTCGACAAGAAACTGCGCGAGCATATGCAGTCGGAAATCCGTCGTCTGCATAAGGAGCTGGGCGCGACCTTCGTCTATGTGACGCACGACCAGGACGAAGCGCTGACACTCTCGGACCGCATCTGCCTGATGAACCAGGCGCGCATCGAACAGGTGGGTACGCCGGTCGATCTGTATGACCGTCCGGCGACGCGCTTTGCCGCCGGCTTCATCGGCCATTCGAATCTGCTCGAAGGCGCGCTGGCCGATACGCGCGGCCCGGGCGGCGAAGCGATCCTGCTCGCCGCGGGTGGCCGCGTGCCGCTGCCGCAACCCGTCGCGGCAGCCGCCGGCGCGACGCACTGTTTGCTGGTGCGTCCGGAAGCGCCGCGTCTGGTCGAGCCGAAAAGCGGTTTCGTCGACGGCAAGATCTCGGACATCGTGTTCTTCGGCAGCGATACCCGCGTGCAGTTGACCATGCAGGACGGCAGCCGTCTCACCGTGCGTTGTGCGCGTGGTCAGTCGGCCAGCGTGGGCGATACCGTCGGCATCGTGTGGGACCCGCATCGCACCACGCTGCTGCGTGCCTGACGCAGACCGCGCACCCATTCAGCACCTCAAGCCGTGCCCAAGGAATTTCCATGACCATCGCCCTTCACGCGCGACGTCCGCGCGAAGACGAGCGCCCGCGCCAGTTCGCGTGGTTCGCGCGCGCGCTCCGCTATCTGCCGATCGTGCCGATCGTGCCGACCTTGCTGTTCCTGCTGGTCTTTTTCATCGTGCCGGTGGGAGAGATTTTGCAGGGCGGCCTGTTCAATGCCGACGGCAGCTTCGGGCTCGGGCAGTTCCAGCGCATCGCGAGCACGCCGGTGTACGCGAAAGTGCTGTGGATCACCTTTTCGATTTCCTTCATGACGGCGGCGTTGTCGGTGCTGCTCGGCTATCCGGTCGCGTATCTGCTGAGCCGTTTGCCGGTTCGCCTGCGCGAGCGCTGGCTGCTGTGGATCATGCTGCCGTTCTGGACCAGCTACCTCGTCAAGACCTATGCGTGGATGCTGCTGCTCTCGAAGACCGGCGTGCTGTCGACCGTCGCGCTCGCACTGGGTCTCGTCAGCGAAACCAGCGGCACGATTCCTTCGCTCACCGGCGTGCTGATCGGCATGGTCCACGCGATGCTGCCGCTCGCGGTGATGACGATGTTGCCTGTCATGCGTGGTATCGACGATCGCCTCGCGCAAGCGGCGCAGACGCTGGGCGCGCAACGCAGCATGAGCTTCTTCACCGTGTTTCTGCCGCTGTCGTCGCCGGGTGTCGCGGCGGCGGGGCTGCTCGTGTTCATCACCAGCCTCGGGTTCTTCATCGTGCCCGCGCTGCTCGGCTCGCCGAAGGAAACGATGATCGCGCAACTGGTGATCTCTTCCGTGCTCGAACTGTTCGACATGCGCTTTGCCGGCGCGTTATCGACGGTCCTGTTGCTGAGTTCGGTCGCGATCTTCCTGGTGTATGACCGGATGGTGGGGCTATCTTCACTGGCAGGCGAGGTCGAGGACAAACACCGGGGCTCGCGCGCGCAGGGATTCAAGCTGGCCGCGCTGATCGTCGCGGGCCGGCTCACCGCGCCGCTCGCGCGGCCTCGCGCGAGCGCAGCCGGCCGCGCGGACGGTGGCGGCGGACCGCTGCGTCTCTATACGTTCGCGATCGTCGCCGTGCTGGTCGCGCCGGTGCTCTCGGTGATTCCCTATGCGTTCACGCGCGGCGACTTCATTGCGTTTCCGCCGAAGCTCTTCAGCCTCAAATGGTTCGGCACCTTCCTCGGTTCGCCGGTGTGGCAGAGCGCGATGCTGCGTTCGTTCGAAGTGGGCTTCGGCACGGCGGTCCTCTCGCTCGTGCTCGGATTCGGCGCGACGCTCGCGCTGACCCGCATGCCGCGTCGCGCGAGCAAGCCGTTGTTCGCGCTGCTGGTCGCGCCGCTGATCGTGCCGCGCATCGTCGTCGCGGTCGGCCTTCTGTATCTGTTCGCGCGCTTCGGGTTGACGGGCACGAATGCCGGTCTCGTGATCGGCCATACGGTGCTGGCTATTCCGTATGTGGTCGTCACGCTGTCTGCCGGGTTCCGCCAGTTCGACTGGCGTCTCGACGACGCCGCGCGCGTAATGGGGGCTTCGCCGTTGCGGCGCATCACGACGATCCTGTTGCCGTTGTTGATGGCGAGCGTCACGTCGGCGTTCCTGTTCGCCTTTATCGTTTCGTTCGACGATCTGACCATCGCGATCTTCGTGAGCGGCGGCATCAATACCACGCTGCCCAAGCAGATGTGGGACGACATTCAGCTTGCGATCACGCCGACGCTCGCGGCGGTATCCACGACGCTCATCGTGCTGATCGCGCTGGTAGTGTCCGTTTCTTCCCGGCTCAAGCGCAACGCGCGCCAACTGTAACGTTTCCGGATCATTCAGCTATGCATCGCTATTCAGAATACTTTCCTCAACGTCATCCAGACGACGCACTGGACTGCGCACCGTTGATCGCCGCCGGGCTGCAACAGGACGCGTCACGCACCGTGCTGCATTTCGACGAACGTGCGGTGACCTGCGCCGAAGCGGCGCAGCGCGCCGCGCAATTGCAGGGCTGGTTCACGCGGCAGAAGCTGGTCGCCGGCGATCGCGTGGCCGTGATGCTCGGCAATAGCCCTGAACATATCCACCTGATCTACGCGCTGATGTTGAGCGGCCTGGTATGGGTGCCCGTGAACACCAAGCTGCGCGGGGCGGGGCTTGAATATCTGCTGGGGCATGCCGAGCCGAAACTGTTCGTGTCGGAAGCCGAATTCGACGCTGTGATCGATGGGATCGAATGCGGCAATACGCGTCGCGTGATGCTGCCCGAATTCGTCGCGAGCGACATGAGCGCGTCTCTACTGACGCCGCCAATTGATGCGCACGATCCTTTGTGCGTGATCTACACGTCGGGCACGACCGGCGCGCCGAAAGGCGTGGTCTTCACGCACCGGATGATGCGCATTGCGAGCGAAGCGGCGCTGAGGGTCGCGGACGTGCGGCCCGGCGATCGTCTGTTTTTGTGGGAACCGTTGTGTCACATCGGCGGCGCGCAGATGCTGTTGCTGCCGTTTCTCGAAAGGGTGGGGCTCTTCGTGGTGCCGCGCTTTTCGGCCACGCAGTTCTGGCAGCAAATCGCGCATTCCAGGGCCACGCAACTGCACTATCTCGGCGGCGTGCTCGATATCCTGATGCAATTGCCCGACGCCGCGCGGCCGGCCTCGCACACGCTGCGCGTGGGTTGGGGCGCGGGTGTGAGCGCGGCGGCCTGGCACGCGGTCGAGTCGCGCCTGCGGTTGCGCCTGCGCGAGTGTTACGGCATGACGGAGTGTTCGAGTTTCGCGACGCTCAATGACAGCGGCAAGCCCGGCTCGATCGGCAAGCCGCTGCCGTGGATCGATGTCGAACTGCTTGACGAACGGGGCGCGCCGGTGACGGACGGCGAGGCCGGCGAAATCGTCTTGTCGAGCCGTGTGGAAGGCACGTTCCTGCCGACCTACCTGAAGAACGGCGAGGCCACCCGCGCCGCGCTGCGCAACGGCAAGCTGCACACCGGCGACAGCGCGCGGCGTGACGCGGACGGCGACCTGTTCTTCGTCGGCCGGCGCACGGACAGCATGCGCGTGCGCGGCGAGAACGTGTCGGCGTGGGAGATCGAGCGCGTGTTCGCGAGCCATCCGGCGATTCAGGCCAGCGCGGCGATCGGTGTCGCGTCGGCGATCGGCGAGCAGGACATCCTGCTGAACGTGCAGTTCAAAAGCGCCGCTGTCGACTGGGACTCGCTGCACGAGTGGGCCGCGCAACGCCTCGCGAGTTTCCAGTTGCCGCGCTATTATCGGGCGGTATCGCAATTCGAACTCACCGCCAGCGAGCGGATTCGCAAACATCTGCTGCCGCGCACGGTGGACGACGCGTGGGACCGCACACAGGCCACGATTGCACCGTGACAATTATCGTATATAGATTGAGCGTTATCTTCATGCGATAATCTTGCTCTGTCATAACAATCGCTATCCCCACCGTGACAACCGCGAAGCCAAAAACCGCGCTCAAAAAGAAAACTGCCTCGGCCGATGTGCCGGAAGCGGCGGCCGATCCGACCGCGTCGTCGCTGTATGTGCAGTCGGTGGAGAAGGCGATGACCGTGCTGACCGCATTCGACGGCAGCAAGCGGCAGTTGTCGCTATCGGAAATCGCGGCGCTCACGGGCTTCGACATGAGTGCCACGCAGCGCTTCACGTACACGCTGGCCGCGCTCGGCTATCTGTTCAAGGATCCCGACAGCCGCAAGTACGAACTCTCTCCAAAGCTACTCGACTTCACCTACCACTATCTGACCTCGAACGAACTGGTGAGCCGCGCCACACCTTATCTGCAGCAACTCGGCTCGGAAACGGAAGAGGCCACTAATCTGACCGTGCTCGACGACACCGACATCGTGTTCGTACTGCGGATCGTGAGCCGCAACGTGTTCAACGCGCACGTGATCACGGGCTCGCGCCTGCCCGCGTATTGCACGGCGCCGGGGCTTGCGATTCTCGCGACCTTCGGCGACGCCGAGATCGACGATATCCTGGCGCGCACGAATCTGGTCGCCTATACGTCGGCGACCGTGCACCAGCCGCGCAAGATCAAGGAGCGCATCACCCAGATTCGCAAGCAAGGCTACGCGCATACCGAGGACGAATATTTCGTCAGCGACATCTCGACCGCGGCTGCCATCACGAACGCACATGGGCGCGCTGTGGGCGCGGTCAACATTGCGGTTGCGCGTCCGCGCTGGCAGGCGGATCGCGACGAACGGCGTTTTGCGGATCTGGTAATCTCGACAGCGTCGGCCATCTCTTCGCGGCGAAGAGCCGAATAAGGTGTTGCCGCAAGCATCGCGGTGCTATCCAGATGCTGCTTGCTCACTGGTAGATGCCAGATTGATCGCTGCGGTCGAAGCGAACTATGCGGGACGTGAGGTGCGTTGTCCGCGGTGGAAAGAGTTTCTCGCGGCTTCGCGCCGGTGCGTGGAGCGAGGCAGGAAGAAACGTCAGGACGAAGTGTTGGCGGGGTCGCTGAGTAAGTAGGGATTTGTATGTGCGTGTTCGTGTCCCGGCATTGCTCATTCGATATTAGCGAAGGCTCGATGGTTGGAGGAGCCTTCTATGTATGCATCAGGTCTACGAATAATAGCCGCCCGTTTGCGCATCGCAGCAATCGCAGCGGCGAACGCCGCCTTCGTGATCCCTCAAATCCAATAAGCGGTCTATCATGGTAGAGACAGCATTCATCAGCGCAGGAGCAAACCATGCCCTCCGACCCATCCGCTGAGCCGACTGACAAGTCTCTCGACCCCGCCCAGAACCCCGCCGACACGACCCGCAAGTCCCACTCACAGCGTGTGCACAAGTCGGCAGAAGACGACCTTCCCAACGCCGATGCGGCAGAGCCCGAACCTCACGAGCATCTGCCACCGCGAAGCGACGACAACTGATTCAACGCCACAGATATCGACGTCGCTCGCATCGAGTCGCGCGGCGCGCCCGCGAGGCGCTCGCGCATGCTTTCCCGCGCCGCCGCGAAGTCGACGAAAGCTCGCGGTTTCAATCAGGGCATGGTCCGGTTTGAACCGCACAGGAGCAGATCATGCAAAACGTGCTGGTAGGTTATGACGGGTCGCCGTCCGCGCGACATGCGGTTACGTTCGCGGTCGATCTCGCGAAGCGCTTCGACGCGCGCCTGCGTGTGCTCGTCGTGGCGCGCGCGCCAGACTGGGGCGCGATAGAGCTCGAAAGAAAGGAGTTGGTCGATCTCGAATTGCGGCATGCCAACGAGATCCTCGACGACGTCAAGGCGAAGCTCGCCTCGAGTGGTGAGCACCCCGAATTCGATATCGTGATAGGACAGCCCGCGAAGGAGATCGTGCTCTACGCGGAGCAGCACAATATCGATCACCTTGTCGTCGGCCATCGCGGTCATACGCCGTTCGATCGCTGGCTGATCGGCTCGGTCGCGCGCCAGGTTCTCGCGTACGCGCCGTGCGCGGTCACCATCGTGCGCGATCCGGCTATGATGAAAAAGCGCCATGCGAAGGAAGAGCAGCAGTCGACGGATGAAATGCCGTTGGTGTGAGCGAAGGCCACGCAGCATCCAAGGATGTGACGCGTCGGGATCAACGGCAGAGGCCATGACGGCAAGCGTCGCGCGAAGACGTGGCGGCATGAACTCGCAGGTCTCGGTTTCGCCGCGCTCGCATCGGGTTGCATGCCTGCGCAGGCAGCCGACATTCTGGTGGTCGAGTACAACTTCATCCCCGGACTCGCCACGAACCTGTCCACCGTTGCGACTGCTCATGTGCACGCCAGCGACGAATTGGGCGGGCAGACGCCGGACATTCCACGCTTGATGGACGACATAAGAGCGGGGGAGCACATCTATTGCTGCGGACCTGCCGTATCCCGTCACGGTCAACAGAGCGGCCTACCGCGCGAAAACCTGCATTTCGAGTGCTTCACTGCATTACCCACGCAAACCGCGGATAGCAATGAGCGGTCGTTTGCCGTTGTGCTAGCGAGGCAGGGAATGCGATGCGTCGTGGAGTCGAATGAGTCAATTCTTCAGAGTGTCGAGCGTCAGGGCATCTGCCCGCCGCTCTCCTGCCGGGAAGGACTGTGCCGCAGGTGCGAGGTCGAGGTTTTGTCGGGCGAGGTAGAGCATCGCGACTATGTGCTGAGTGAAGAAGAACAGGCGGGCAACAAGTCACTCATGATTTGCGCATCGCGGGCTAAATCCGACGAGCTGGTCATTGACCCGTAGCTCAAGGATGCAATGCGCCGCTCACCGGCGCGTCGCTTTCGAGTGAGCTGCCCTGTGTGGTGGAATCAGGCGCCAGGTGAGCAACACCAGCAGCCCGAAAACAACGTACGAAAGCGTGAACACCCACACCGGCAAATCGTAGTAAAGCAGGCGACTCACCCAGCGCTGCATGAAGCCTTGTCTGTCCAGCGAACCGGTACGCAACCAGTCCTCCAGCACCGTCAGCGGACACGCGATACCAAGCAGCGACAGCGTCGACACGATAGCAATCGCCAGCAGATGCGCGAGCCGAAAAAGCCGGTCGCGTATCCAGTCCCAGCCGAGGACGGCACCCGTCCAGATCGCGACAAGCCCGCACACGATGAAAAACGCAAGCAGCGCATGCACGACCAGCACTGCATCGGCTAGCCAGATCATGATCGGTTTTCCCGCGACCGGCTGCGCTGCGGCTTCGATTGAATCAAACAGCTTTGACCTTTGGCACCGATCAGTCCGCTGCCGCGCAGTCCGAATCGAACGGGTGGTGCGCGACGTCAGGCCGGGCTTCCCGCTCCATCAGCGCGCGTGCCATTCGCCAATACTCGTCTGAGCAGCCTTCGAGGCTGCCGTCCAGTTGCCAAAGCAGGAATGCGCACTCACGGATTCGCTCCGCCAATGACGGCTCGGGCATGACTTCGTCTCCCTATCGAAGGAGTACTCGCGAAAAGCCTCGAGAACCCCATGTGGTGACTCTTTGATTATCGACGGGCGGGTGCAAAGAACGCGCCGTCAGCGCCGGTGGCGCATCACTTCCCAGCAATCGCGATGGTCCATCCGCTTCAATTGCCTTCGACGCATCCACTCGCGCCAATAGTGACTGGCAACCAGCAGTACGGCAACAGTCAGCCCGCACAGACCTACAGCGATTCCTATCCCCGATTCGCCCACGGCACACTCCTTGACTGTGAAAGAGATCAGGCGATACGTGTCAGTCGTCGTTGAGGATGCGAGCGGCGGCGTTCAGAAACATCTGGCCGTCATGCGTAATGAGAGGGCGTTGTCGTCCGGAAGCGAGTTGTTCCAGCCTGACGAGCTGGCGGTCCAGAAGCACTTCAAGATCCGCACCGTCCAGACTCGGCAGATCCGGCGCATCCTTGAGTAGCATGAGAGTCGCGAATTCATGTGGACTGAGCATCTCCGTCTCCTGGCTGGGCTTGCTGCTTCGCGGGGAATCCGATCCGTTGGCCTTGCGTCGCAAGCAGGATCAGTTCGGGGATGGCTGCTGCGCAATGTCACCGCTGCAAGCGGATGGCATGTCGCGCGCCAACCCAGCCATCTTAATGCTCAGATGCTCAATAGATCAATATGTGGGAAAAGCTTTTTTGAGATTTCTCCGATATTACCCGTATGCCATCGCAGTGCAGCATGATCCGTCAACCGGCGAGCTTGCACTGCTTCGCGCGAAATGTTCGTGAGTGCACATACTTTCATGCGGCTCATCACACTCCTGATGAAAATCCTGGCAGCGCTTCCATGCGCTTGCCTGCATACTCGAAAGTGAGGCCCGGATGCCGGGCGCTCTGATCGACACCTGAAGGAGATATACGTTGACTAGCTTTCTATTACGTAACGGCGCGCTTCTCGATCCTACTCGTTCTGATTTGCTGGAAGGCTACGAAGTCCTCATCGAGGACGGCTTCGTGCGCGAAGTGTCCGACCGGCCGATCAAGAGCAGCAACGCACACGTGATCGACGTCAAAGGCAAAACGATCATGCCGGGTTTGATCGATCTGCATGTGCATGTCGTCGCCATCGAGTTCAACCTGCCGCGCGTGGCGACACTGCCCAATGTACTCGTTACGCTGCGCGCCGTGCCGATCATGCGCGCGATGCTGCGCCGCGGCTTCACCACCGTGCGTGACGCGGGCGGTGCAGGGCATCCGTTCAAGCAGGCGGTCGAGTCGGGCCTGGTTGAGGGGCCACGTCTTTTCGTCTCCGGCCGTGCGTTGAGCCAGACCGGCGGTCATGCCGATCCTCGCGCCCGCTCCGACTACATGCCTCCCGATTCGCCGTGCGGATGCTGCGTGCGCGTGGGCGCGCTCGGTCGCGTGGCGGACGGCGTCGATGAAGTGCGACGCGCCGTGCGCGAGGAACTGCAGATGGGCGCCGACCAGATCAAGATCATGGCGTCCGGCGGCGTTGCTTCGCCGACCGATCCGGTCGGCGCATTCGGGTACTCGGAAGATGAGATTCGCGCGATCGTCGCTGAAGCGCAGGGGCGCGGCACTTATGTGCTCGCTCATGCCTATACGCCGGCGGCAATCGCGCGCGCGGTACGTTGTGGCGTGCGCACGATCGAACACGGCAATCTGATCGACGATGAAACCGCGCGCCTCGTCGCGGAGTACGGCGCGTACGTCGTGCCGACGCTCGTCACCTATGACGCCCTTGCCAGCGAAGGCGAGAAATACGGACTACCGCCGGAAAGCATCGCGAAGATCGAGGACGTGCATGGCGCCGGCATGCAGTCGATCGAAATCATGAAGCGCGCCGGGGTCAAGATGGGCTTCGGCACGGATCTGCTCGGCGAGGCGCAGCGTCTGCAAAGCGACGAGTTCCGGCTTCTGGCCGAAGTGCTGTCGCCGGCCGAGGTGATCGCGAGTGCGACCGTCGTTGGAGCGGAAATACTAGGCAAGCAGGACAAGCTCGGCAGGATCACGCCGGGTGCCCATGCCGACGTGCTGGTGGTCGATGGCAATCCGCTGAAGTCGGTCGATTGCCTGTTAGGTCAGGGCGAGCATATTCCGCTCGTGATGAAGGATGGCCGGCTCTTCGTCAACGAGCTCGAACGTGCTTGAACGTATGACCCTGCGTACGCAGCAACCCACAATCCCTATCGGAGCCTGTTCATGTCGATGATTGCCGCCCGCATCGAGCGCTTGCCGTTTTCAGGTTTTCACCGCCGTCTGCTGTTGATGGGTGGTCTCGGCTACACCTTCGATGCGATGGACGCAGCGGTGCTCGCGTTCCTGCTGCCGGTGCTGCGCGTGCAATGGGGGTTGACGAGTGTGCAGACGGGCGTGCTGGGAAGCGGCACGTTCATCGGCTATTTCGTCGGGGCGATGCTTGCGGGGATGCTCGGCGACATCATCGGCCGGCGCAAGGTGATGATGTATGCGCTCGTGATCTACTGCGTCGCGTCGCTGGCCAGCGCGGTCGCCAATGACTGGGGCTTTTTTCTCGCGACACGCATTGTCGCCGGCTTGGGCACGGGCGCGGAAAGCGCGATTGTCGCGCCGTTTCTCTCGGAGTTCGTGGCGCGCCGGTATCGCGGGAGTTTCACCGGCAGCCTCGCGGGGTTCTTCTCGTTCGGCTTCGTCGCGGCTGCGCTGCTCGGGTACCTGGTGATCCCGCTCGCACCCAATGCATGGCGGGCGGTCATGGTCATCACCGCGCTGCCCATTGTGATGCTGCTCTGGTGGCGGCGCGCGTTGCCCGAATCGCCGCGCTGGCTCGAGGCGCGCGACCGGCACGCGGAGGCCGATGCGATCGTGTCGCGGATGGAGGCTGAAGTGATGGGAGCGGGCGTGCGGTTGGAGCCGCTGTCTTCCGTGCGTGAGGGAGTCGTTCCGCTTGCGGCGGGACGGGCGTCGGTGATCGCGAATGTCAAGGCGTTGTGGACCGCGAAGCTCGCGCGGATCACGGCGATGACATGGCTGATGTGGCTTTCCATCACGTTCAGCTACTACGCGTTTTTCACGTGGATTCCGGGCTTGCTGGTTCAGAACGGCATGACGATCACGCGAAGCTTTTCGTATTCGCTCGTGATCTACATTGCGCAGATACCGGGCTACTTTTCGGGCGCGTGGCTCAACGAGAAGATTGGCAGGCAGGCGACGATCGCGTCGTACATGATCCTCGGCGGCGTGTCGGCGCTTGGACTCGCATTGACGGGCACCGATGCGGGCATCATGGTATCGGGAATTCTGTTGTCGTTCTTCATGAACGGCACCTATGCCGGCGTTTATGCGTATACGCCGGAGGTTTTTCCCACCGACGTGCGCGCAACGGGTACGGGGCTCGCGTCGTCAATTGGAAGGCTGGGTGCGATTGCTGCGCCTATCCTCGTCGGATATGTTTATCCGCTGCTGGGGTTCGGCGGAGTGTTCGGCGCGACGACTCTCGTGTTGTTGACCGGTGCGCTGGCCGTGGTGCTCATGGGGGTGCCGACGCGAGGAAGGTCGCTTGAGGATATTGCGGCGGGGCAGGTCGAGCGTTGATCCGGCAGCGTGATTGCTGCCAAATGGGCACGCGCATTGCCGTACCCATCTCAAACGAGCAATCCACGCTGGCCGACTGCCGCCTGGTTTCGCAAATTGTGAATGCATTGAGGACGTCGGCCGCTGAGAGAAAATCAGGCAAGTCGAAGCGGTCGACACCAAGTCGTTAATCGAAGATGTCGTGGCCGAACCTTGATGGACGCGGAAATTTTTTCGCACAATTTTCACGAACTGTATCGGGATATGAAATAAGTGAGTGCGGCGACAGCTTGACGTGCTCTTGGTTGCAGACACATCTATGAGCGAGCGCAAAAATGAGGCGGCGGTGAAGGGGATTCCGCCGCCTTCCGAGGTCAGGTAATCTACTCGGGATGAGCCGCGTTCTGAGCATCGGTCGATAGACCGTCGTGCCGCCCGCCGAGCCGCAGACGCACCTACGCCAGATCGCTATAAGCCTGGAGGCTCCATTCCGCATCGGTGCGGTGTACGCGCATGCCAAGCACGGCGTCGAGGCCAGGAATGGGACGAGGATCGTTCATGACGAGCTGCGGCATCGTCTCGCCTTTCCTGAAATGGCGTGTCGCATCCAGGCAAACGGGTGCGAATTGCTGCACAGTCCAGATGCCGTCTTGCGGACACATCTGCCCCGTGCGCGCAACCACTCCCAACGGCACCCGATCTTCCTTTGCGCTTTTGGCTGGCGCAAGGGGGAGTCCCGTCGCGGGGTCGAGATGCTTCTCGCGCGCCAGACGTTCGACCAGTTGCCCGGAGGGTTTCTGCGGCGGCTTCGCGGCCTCCTGTTCCTTCTGCCACTGGAATGTGCCATCCCACGGCGGCAGCTTCGCGGGCGGCAGCGGCACGATCTGGTCGATGTCCAGCACCTTCGGATTGAGGCCGTCGTTGTCGTTGAAGAACTTACCGATCAACCTGTAACGACGCGAACGTTCAGCGTCGTGTTGAAGTGCCATAAAATAAAGCTGATTAGTAGATGGTGGTCCGTTGAACCCTTCTTCCAGTGCTAAAGCCGAGAGTGTGTCGCCAGCAACCACGCCTTTCTGAAAAGCCTTCGAAGCGTCCGAATACATCTTATTGGTTTTCAAATCTATACCAAGATAACTTGCGGCCTTTCCATATCCCTGATCGGTTGCACACTCCATCATCTTCCGTGAAATATCCGGACCGCGATCTCTGGGTGACAACAAATCTCCAACATAGTACTGTCCCTCCGGACTACCCTGGTCCGCCGCCTTGCGGAAATAAACCCGCGCCTTCTTCTCGTCCTGCTTCACGCCATAGCCAAGTTCGAGGTAATGGCCCATGTCGTAGTAGCCACCGGGGATACCGGCCGCAATCAACTGCTCTACCAGGTCAATGGTTTCGTTCGGTGCATCAGGCGAGGTTGCCTGCCCGGTAGAAATCAAAAGCTGCAAATTGTGATTAGCCTTGTAGTGCCCATAGGCCGCAGCGATCCGGTAATAACGCGCTGCTGCGTTGTAGTTTTTCGGGCCATCCTGCTTTTCGAGAAACAGGGCGTACTTGAAAAGCGTATCAGCCTGCGGATCGAGCGGCGGCAGATGGTCCGCTTCGTGAACGCAGGTGAAAGTCAGTTTCGCGCGCACGGCGCTCATGTCGGCCTGGGAGGGCATCGAATTATCCTTATTCGAACAGGCGCACAGTGCGAGCGCCAGGCAGATTGCAATGGCGGTGTCTCGTCTCATCGTCTAATCCAGCCTCAGACGTTTCGTCGAGGTCCACATGAAGCCGATAAGCGAGGCAACAGGCGTCAAATTGTTTTTCTGGTTACTAGCATTCTGATTGATGATGTAGTCCCAATGCGTAGATACTATTTCGGGATCATCCTGCGCCCCAGTGCCGTTCGTATGGATATTCCACAGGTGCCTGCGCAGCGGCTGTGTCACGTCCATTCGCTCATGGCAGATGTTCAGTTCGCTGTCCACTTCCATGCTGCGCCGGTTGCAGTTGGCCGAGCCGTGCGTGAGAAACACATCGTCCACAATCATGATCTTGCTGTGGATATAGACCGGCATCCAGTGCCCGGGCGGCGAGTCTGGCGCAACCAACGAGCAGACGTGAACCTTCAGGCCCGGGATTTCCGGCGTCGGAATCGGCTTGTTGTCGATATCCGTAATCCGCTGGTTCAGACTGGCAATCTTTTGCTGTGCGGCCTCTCTTTGCGCGGCCGTCGGCGCAATGGCCTTTACCCGCTCGGCGGCATCCAGTTGCTCCTGTAGCGAGTCCGTCTGCTCCAGCCGCGCGACGGCGGGCATGGTGTCCGCACGCCCGAGGCTGTTCAGCATGTCGTAGGTGGTTCCCGCACCGAGGCCCATACCATCATCGCTTGCATTGGTCACGACAAACAGATGGACCGGCTTGGCAGGATTACGCCCCGCCTTGATCTGTGCCTGTACTGCGCTCTTGATCTTTTCTGCAAGGTCCGGCCAGCGAAAGTACTGGTTCTCGATGTAGATGAATTTTGTCGCGTTGTTGACTGCCTGGAGATACAGTGACCTGATGTTGCGCACGCCCTCCTGCGACTGCGTGCGGTTGATCTGTGCCATCACGGGCGTACCGAACTCGCCTCGCAGTTTGAACTGCCCTTTCAATGCCTTGCGCTTTGCGAGCAGATCTTCCTTTGCATCGCGTTGCCATGCACGGCAAAAATTATCATTCAGGTTTTCGAGGATCGGACCTGTCACGATAGCGGACAGGTCCTGTCGTGGCGTCACGCCGTTGCGCCCCAGATTCGGCGCTTTCCATTGGTAACGATGCTGGTCATCGTCCCAATAGGCATCAAGCGTGTTATGTCCCATCACGAAGCCGACTGCCACGTCCGGGGCTTCGTAGTCGATCAACACCATTTTCTGGTGGTGCGACGGCTCGTATTTGTAGGCGAGAATCTCACCGGTCGTCAGCTTCACACCTGACTGACGGGCGGGTTTTTCCCTGTACTCGATTTCATCCCTCTCGGCGCTCGAAAAATCCCGTGTCATCAGTTCGATGCCGATATCCTTGAAGGACTGCGTACCGAACATCTGGTACGGGTCCTGCCTGAGTGCCGCATACATCTGCGATCCGGCTGGCGCAGCACCGGAAGGCCGTCCACCAGTCGGCGCCTGCGCGCAGTGATACCAGTTCCGGTCGTAGGCGATCTGCTGCGCATCCTCGTTCTGCGTCATGAACCGGGCGCCCTCAGTCCACCCCGGCACTTCCTGTTCACCGATCTGCGCGATCCAGGCGGAATCAAGCCAGCACAGGATACGGACCTTGACCCCTCCTTTGGCCTTCTTGATCAGCAGGTCGCCAATACGCAACGACTTGCCGCCGTCGCGTTTGAAATACATCGACGGCTGGAAACCCCAGCAGACGTAATCAATGGTGCGGGTTGCGCTATCAATGGCGTCATAGAGTGCGCCGAACGCATCCTTGCCATTCACGAGCGGTTTGTACGTTGCCTTCGCCGGGTTGTATTCCGTCTGCTGCACAAACCACGGCAGGGTGATCGTCGCACTCCTGGTGCGGGACAGCGCAATGGGTACGGTAATGGGTTGCTGTTGTGTCATGGTCAAACGTCCATATCCGGATTAAGCAGTTCGTTGTAGCCCGCGCGATGTTCCGCACGGTCAACCGTGCCGGAATCGGTGCCAGATTTCCCTTCATGAAACGGGATGCCCTGATTGGCGAGCGCACCGTTATCCGCGTCGCCCCGATACTGTTCGGCCACGGGAATCGTGTAGCTCGCGCCGTTGGCAAGCTTCAGCGTGTACTGCTGCGTCGTGGGATGATGATCGACCTGGATCAGCCCGGTTTCGTCCATCACGTCCTGCTTCACCAGTGCGCCGCTCGCAAACAGGCTGTAGGGCATGTTCGCAGGAATCGCCGCCCGCGAGACGGGCGACGCACCTGCATAGAACGTCAGGGGCGTGGTCGGCAGACTGGCGAGCGCCGGATGGTTCAGGTCCAGCGGCATGTTCAGCGATGCCGCGTCCTTTTTCTGGACCGTGATTGTCTTGATGAAAAGATCGAGCGGACCGCCCAGGGTGATGCTGCCGTCCTTCATGTTGATGAAGGCACCGCCGCTTTCGAGCGTGAGTTCCTTCTTCGCGCTGATACGTACCGTGCCATTGACGCTGGCCATCGTCAGGTCCTGGGCGGCCAGTAGCGACATGGCATCGCTTTGCGCCTGAATCTCGACGGGGCCTTGGGCAGCAAAAGCCTTGAAACCCAACTTCTGCGCGAACAGCGAAACTTTGTCGCCCGCCGCGACCGTGAACCGCTTCAGCACGCTCCAGTCGGCATTCTTTCCGGCAACGGTATTGATACTGTCCTGCGCCGACAACTGCACGCCCCCACCCGTGACGATGGCCGCCGACGCGGGCGTGCTC